>DATGJV010000294.1:0-9404 GCA_035295005.1 Ktedonobacteraceae bacterium
TCAAGCTGCTGTTGTTGTCGCTCAAGCAGACGTTGTGGACTCGCACGCTGCAAATCACGCTGGATATAGACTAATTTCTCACGCATATCAGCGAACCGCTCTTCCATCAACAGTGACAGCGCCTGCCCTTTTTCTAGCACACCGTTTTGCCAATCCTGTATATCGGGTACACTTGCAGCCGCAGCTGCAGTAGGCGTCGAGGCACGATAATCGGCGACAAAATCGGCAATAGTGAAATCAGTTTCATGGCCGACACCACTAATGACAGGGATACGCGAACGGGCAATGGCGCGAGCCACCACCTCTTCGTTAAATGCCCACAACTCTTCTATCGAGCCACCACCACGACCCACGATAATCACATCCGCCTCGCCCTGCTCATTCAACAGGTCCAGTGCCGCGGCAATGGCAGCTGGTGCCTCCGCGCCCTGTACCAGCGTTGGCGAAAGTAGCACTTCAGCAAGTGGATAGCGAGTACGCAGCACACGCACCATATCGCGCAAGGCCGCCGCCTGCAATGAAGTCACAATACCTACAACAGAGGGTTGGGACGGAATCGGACGTTTCCGCTCTTCCTCAAATAGTCCCTCGGCAGCCAGCCGCGCCTTGAGTTGTTCAAAGCGTAAGAACAGCGCACCCTCACCGATCAACTCAACCTGCTCAACATACAATTGGAGTTTGCCATCTCGCTCATACAGCGAAACACGGCCATTCGCCGCGATTGCCATACCATCACGCAAGTCAGGCGCATCTGAGCGCAAGCGTGAATATTTAAAAAAGACGCAAGGAAGTTGCGCCTCCGCGTCCTTTAATGTAAAATAGCAATGGCCGGAAGAGAAGGTCTTACAGCCTGAGATTTCCCCGCGCACCCACACATCCTGCAAAATTTCATCGCTTGCCAGCACCTCTTTCAAATAGCGAGAAATTTGCGTCACACTTAATACAGGCGGGGTATCATACGATAGCATTATGCGCCTCCGCCCTCATGCTCGATTGACATTAACGGCTGACCATATTCCACCGGCTGACCATTCTGCACCAGTATCTCAGCCACACGTCCCGCGACAACCGCTTCAACCTCATTAATGACATTGAGTGACTCTATCGTCGCAACAATCTGTCCCACCTTGATCCGATCGCCGACCGCGACCAACGCTTTTCCTCGCGGCTTCGCCCACGGATGAAAAATACCAACCAGTGGCGCAACAATCGTGCTTTTCGCCTCTTTTGGAGGAGCAGATTCAGCGCCGGGCGTGAGAGAAGCGGATGCTACTATCTGTGAACCTGACATCGCGCTGAAATCGTCAGAAGCTTTCGCTTTACGTAACACCAGTCGCGTACCATCCCCGGTACGCTTCAATTCCAGTTCAGAGACATCACTGCGATCAAGTAAGCGTACCAGATGTTGCAACTGTTCGATACTAACAAAAGAGGCCCTGTCTACCTCGTTGGTATCCTCATTCCCGTTCATAAAAGTCTTCTCCCGCGAAGGCGCTATGAATTGCGCCCCAACAACCATTTTATCATCAGACGATTACGCACGCTCAACATACGCGCCAGAGGTGGTATTCACACGAATCATATCATCGGTCGAGACGAAAAGCGGCACCTGCACCACCAGACCGGTCTCGGTCGTCGCGGGTTTCGTGCCACCGGTAGCGGTATCACCTTTAAATCCAGGCTCCGTATACGTCACGCGCAGCACTACTTTTTCTGGTGGCTCTACCGAAATTGGCTCATCCTCATAGGTGATAAGGTCAAGTTCCAGATTGTCAACCAGATAATTCTTTGCGGTACCCAATTGTTCTTCCGTCAATACCACATCGTCGTAGGTGCTGGTATCCATGAAATGATATTGATCGCCATCCTGATATTGATAGGTCACCGTTGAGCGATCCAGGTACACCCGTGGGAACTTATCGCCCGCGTCACAGGTACGATCAAATGTCGCACCCGAACGCAGGTTGCGCAACTTCAAGCGCACAATCGCACCGCCGCGCCCCATTTTAACGTGCTGCCAATCGAGAATGCTGCATAATTGCCCTTCAAACTCAATGGTCACGCCTTTTTTCAGATCACCCGTCGAAATCATTTGTTACTCCTCTATGGTTGGACTACAAGGCCCGTTGGCGATTGCGTCAACACCTCGCAGCCGTTCTCTTTTACTAACACACAATCTTCTACACGCACGCCGCTCCACCCAGGGATATACACGCCCGGCTCGACCGTTACCACGCTTCCTTCAGGCAAAAGCATATCATCGGGAGAGCGCGGCGAGAGTCCAGGCATTTCGTGTACCTGCAATCCAACCCCATGACCTGTACTGTGAACATAGTATTCCGCCAGACCCGCCATGTCGAGCGCATTACGCGCCAACGCATCGGCAGCTTTACCTTCTATACCCGCGTGAAGACCGGCTTCGCACGTTTTCATTGCGTTCAACACGGCGTCATATACCTCGCGCATCCGTGGTTCATCTGGCTCACCCAGGCAAATGGTGCGTGTCATATCCGCGCAATAGCCTTTGTAACGCGCACCCATATCAATTGTAATCAATTCGCCGCGCTGGATACGTCGCTCTCCCGGCACCGCGTGCGGCATAGAGCCATTAGGACCAGAAGCGACGATAGACTCAAACGAGGGGCCATCAGCACCAAGCGCTACCATGTAGCGCGTAATTTCCCACTGCACCTCTCGCTCGGTCATCCCTGGCTGAATCCACTGGCAGATATGAGCGAATGTCTCGTCGGTAATCGCGATAGCTCGTTTCAGCAAAGACAGCTCGTAAGGTTGCTTGACCTGGCGCAGCGTATCTACAATCGAATGTTCAAAGGCATGCAGCGTAAAAATGTTCTCGCCCGCGCTGCGTATCTTCTCATAGAAACCATAGCTTACGCTCATTGACTCGAAGCCAATCTTCTGCCATCCCTGTTCCTGCGCAAATGTGGCAATAGCGGGCGCGAATTCACGTGAGACGGGGACAACAACCTGCCATCCCTCCGCCTCATGTTCGGCAACTTCCTGGAATAATGTGCTGGTCAACACGATTTGCACCTGCTGGCTCACCAGCAAGATGCCCGCGGCCTCTTCGTCATCACTGAGCCATCCGCTTATATACGAGCGATTATGTGGCTGTGTCACAATAAAGGCATCAAGTCCTTGCTCCGCAATCCATGTCCGAAGCGAATGAATATTCTCTTGATTCATATTGTTCCTTCTTTATCCCGTTCGTGAGCCAGCGCGACCAGCGCCTCCAGAGCCAGCAGATAGCTGTGCCATCCCAGGCCAACGATATGTCCGCGGCACACCGCCGCGATAACCGAGTGCTGTCGAAACGACTCACGTGCGTATATATTGCTCAAATGAACTTCAATCACCGGTATGCTCAGCGAGGCGAGAGCGTCACGCAGAGCAATCGAATAATGCGTGAGTGCGCCTGCATTAATGATAATACCGTCCACCCCGCTCGCTTGCTGAATATGGTCAATCAGCGCCCCTTCGTGGTTCGACTGGAAACAGTGTACCGAGGAATGCAATTCTTCGCCCCGCTTGCGCAGTCGCTCGTTGATATCCGCCAGGGTCATCGTCCCATATACCGACGGCTCGCGAGATCCCAGCGTATTGAGATTTGGCCCATTCAGCACCACGATTTTCAAAATCATATCCGATGCACTATCCGTCATGCTCTTCCGGCCTCTATTCCTCTATTCCGCAAAAAATGCCGTGATAATACGCCGCACCAGTTCATCGGGCAACGACGTAATCGTAACTTCACCTATTGTGCGTGGCATTATCCAGCGTACACGTTTGCCCACAACCTTCTTATCCAGTTGCATCGCGGCGAGTATATGCTCCGCTTTCACCTCGCCAGTGTACGTTACAGGCAACCCTATTGCTTGCAGTAACTGGTTCTGTCGTGCCGCCTCGTTAGCAGCAAACAGACCCATCTCTTGCGCCAGAGTGGCGGCGATAACCATGCCAATGGAAACTGCTTCGCCATGTAGCAATTCGCCATAACCGGCGACATTTTCTAGCGCGTGCGCGACTGTATGCCCATAGTTCAAAATGGCCCGTCGTCCTTGCTCGCGCTCATCCTCCTCAATCACCGCGACTTTCAACGCGATACAGCGTGCGATAATCTGGCAGAGTAGCGTTGTCGGAGGAGGAACAAATTGCCGCAACAAAGCTGCATATGCCTCAAGCCGGGCAAACAACTCAGTATCCAGTATGATACCATACTTCACAACTTCTGCCCACCCCTCCGTTCGCTCGCGCACTGGCAGCGTCAATAGCGTCGCCGGATCAGCCAGCACCAGCCGGGGATGGTAGAACGCCCCGATCAAATTTTTCCCCTTTGGATGGTTGATGCCCGTCTTCCCACCAATCGCCGCGTCCACCTGGGCCAGTAGCGACGTGGGTACTTGCACCAGCGGCACACCGCGCAGGTACGTGGCAGCAACATACCCCGCCATATCTCCAACCACGCCGCCACCCAGCGCCACGATGGCCTCTCCACGCTCGGCATGCAGCCCTACCAGCCAATCATAGATAGCGGCAAGTTGCTCCTGCGATTTACTCGCCTCACCGGCAGGTATGGTATAAATTTCTGGCTCAAAACCGGAGGCAAGCAGCGCCCCTATCAATGTTGGCATGTAGAGTTTGCGCAGGTTGCTATCGGTAATGAGAAAAATTCTTTGCGGGAGTTGCAACGCTTTGAGATAGCCCGGCAAACGGCCAAGACCTCCCCAATCAACCACTACATCGTACCCGTTGCCAACATGCACTCGCTGTACAGTCGGAGGTATTCCATCAAGTTCATACGAGCAGATAAGCATAGCAATAATGGCATGAACAATCTGTTCCACGCTTTTGTCCTCAGTCAAACAGGTAAAATCTGCCTCTTCATACCACGCGGAACGAACATCCAGCAGGTGTTGCAGCGTTCCCAACGGGTCAGGTCCCGCCAGTAATGGACGAATTTCAGGCGTCTGCCCACTTGCTGCCAATATATCGTGCTGAACAATCAGACGTTCTAATGCACTCGTAGGGTTTGCCGAAAGATATACACTGACACCCCGTGTGTGCAACAACTCCCGGTTTGCCTTGCGTAAAACAATGCCGCCGCCTGTGGCGATAACGGCTCCCTCCGCTTTTCGCGCAACACTGGCAAGCATCTGGCTCTCACAATCGCGAAAATAGCTCTCACCGTGCTGCTCAAAAATGGCGGCGATGGACATTCCACACTGCTCTTCAACGAGAACATCAGTATCATAAAAAGGTATGCCCAATCGTTCAGCCAGCAGACGGCCAACACTGCTTTTGCCGCTTCCAGAAAGACCTACCAGAAAAATGTTGCGCAATTAGTACAATTCCTCGTTTCTTATACTCGTACTCAGCGTGTTCAGCAGGCTAAAGATCGAGGCGTCTACCGTCACCAATGCTGGCTGCGATGCCACTCCCTTGCGATCAAATGGCTGCGAATGGTTATCATACACCGAGTATTGATTGCCAAAAGAGAACACAAATTGCTCCATCTGCCCCGTCTGCCGGTTCAGCACCAGAATGTCATCACCCGTCGCACAACTATGGGTCGCCAGGCAACGCGAACGATCAATAAATGCCCCGATCAGCACCTGATAGTGCTGATCCCAGCTTGCTACCGTCACCTGGTGCGCTATCGCCAGCGTCGCATCAAACGCAACGAAGGTACTCTGCTGCACCTGCGGGTCATAGAACATGACGCTCACCATCGGTAATCCAAAATGGCCCACATATAGCACCTGGTTCGTACTAAAGCTAGAGTACGTCTTTGTAGCAGTCACCACTAACGCTGGCGAGAGTACCAGCACATCCGCGTCGCCGCTGGATGGGTCATAGAGCAATACCTGCGCCTGACTGGAGCCATCAAAGCTACCAGTAAATACTTCCCAGTTACTATTCAAATTTTTGAGCGCCTGTTTATGTGCGACAAACAAATTGAAGCCAAAACTCAATAGCAGCCCATTGCCCTGAATGCGGTCATAGAGAAACAAGCCGTCTTGTTGCGTACTCACAATAGGTCCAACGTACACTTCCCAGGCATTATCAGAGAGCGTGTAAAAACGTTCGTATTTGATGGCAAAGTTCTGATTCACATC
Source organism: Ktedonobacteraceae bacterium (assembly GCA_035295005.1). Classification (GTDB taxonomy): domain Bacteria; phylum Chloroflexota; class Ktedonobacteria; order Ktedonobacterales; family Ktedonobacteraceae; genus DATGJV01. Next base: position 6,138 of record DATGJV010000294.1, read on the forward strand.
AAAAACGATCACATTGGACTTCAATGGCGGACCGCCGGGAAGCCCTCCATTTCCCCCACCGCCACCGCCTCCACCGTCCAGTACAGCACCACTTGAGCTACTTCCACCCCCACCTGATGTAGATGAGCCACCCGACGTACTACTGGCAGGAGCGAGAGACCCATCAGGATTTTGCTGTGGATTTAATACCGGTTGCCCTTTCCCCGGTGTCGGCGTATGACACTTATGGCTGTGCGGAGGAATGCAGATAACAACGGTACCCGTCGGCTTCGGCGTTGGACTCGGTTTCGGCGTCGGACTCGGACTGGGTTTGGGCGTTGGACTCGGCTTTGGTGTCGGACTCGACGTTGGGCTTGGCTTTGGCGTTGGCGTGCGACACACCCCGACAGGTGTGGGACAGGGAACAACTGCGGAAGGAGTCGCTGTTGGACTTGACGTTGGACTCGGTGACCCGGTTGGCGTGGGTGTATTACCTGTTCCAGGGACACCCGGCGGTGTCGGAGTAGGCGTCTCGCTGACAATGGGGGCCGCATTGAGCAGCCGGTTATACATGAATACGGTGCTATGGCTGCCGTCAAAATTGCCGATATATACTTCCCAACCCGCGCCAAAACCGGTTAACGTCACATGTTGCTTGATTTTCAATTGCGGCGTCAGGCTGATAAATTGGATTGTTCCTTTCACCCGGTCGTACAATAAAATATCCGATACGCCGCCACCAGTAAAATCTCCAACATGAATTTCCAGTGACGATCCCCAGCCATTGGCCGACGTCGTTGAATCTGATAGACTCACCAGTTGCGGCTGTACCATATCACCCAGGTAGTTATATGCCGAACGCGGCAAATGACTTTTCTTGAGAAGATAGAGCGTATTCGATAATGTCAGTATTTGCAAGCTCCCTTGCGCACGATTATAGAGCAATAAATCACTCAATCCGTTGCCGGTAAAATCCGCGTTAAACTGCTGATCTGATGATATTGTTGGCAAACCGAGCGCAATCTGATTACTCGTTCCATTCGGCCCGCTGGTCAGCAGTGCATTCGTCTCCATCACCTGCGTCGGATAAGCCACACTGTTCACACCGGCGAGATGTCCGAAGGCATCGCTATTAATGAGGCGGGGAAAGTCAATGAAACGCAAAGCGCCATTCTGGAATCGCGGCTCATTAATCACCGCGACGTTATAGCCAACGCCAACATGTATAGCCGTCACGTCACCGTAATTCTGATACGTGACATTGAAAGTCGTTGCATCCGCGCTTACCTCAGTCACAAACGCCACATGTCCCAGCGCTGAATAAGCCCAGACGCCATCGCCACGGGGAAATACTGCAATGGCTCCCACACGCGGCGTAGTACTCATGGGCAATCCATCACGCTCGGCATCAACTACCCAATCGGCAGCGTTGCCCCAGTTGCGCGGCAAATCGAAGCCCAACAGATGCCATTGTTCCCATGCCCACCACGTACAGTTTCCCCCGGCCAGCACCCCATTGGAGTCAATGCCAGGACACAATGGGAACGGGTTGCCATCAGACGTAAAGCGTACTTGACGACATGAACTATCCACAGTCGCACTCGTATGATCGAGCGACGAAATTTGCGCACTCGCAGAATGTCCTAATAACGGCCCCACTTCAATGCAAATAATAACAACAAGAAATAAGACGCCAATAAGTTTTGCCGCGAACCGCCGGTCCATTCTGCGAATGTCCACCTTCCCCCTGTGAACAGTCTGCCAGAATTTTGTAGGAAGCATACACTGCTCTCCCCAGAAATTATTTGGATTTTTTTAGAAACACCCCGTAGTATAATCCTGACCCTATTTTACACCCTCGCACAAGATGTCTATTCTCATCTTCTCACCAACATTTCAACCCCAAACACAAAAGTACCGAATTTCCATAGCCCTCCACCCCATGCCAAACCACTCAACAAAAAAACAGAGCCAGGTTCGGAATCCGCTCAAAAAGTTCTTGACAAGTATCGCCAACAATGCTATCATTATCCCTGTTCAAGGGCGATTAGCTCAGTTGGTTAGAGCGCTACGTTGACATCGTAGAGGTCACAGATTCGAGTTCTGTATCGCCCATTATAAATATGAGTCATACGAAAACTGAAAAAGGAAGAGATTATCAACAATAATCTCTTCCTTTTTCAGTTTTCGTATGACTCATGTTGGTGTCGCCAGGAACCCGGCATCTTGCTCTCATTACATGTGATATGATAGTCACGAAAAGGAAGGAAGCTATGCCGGTATTTGAGGTATCATCGAGAATTTTGCAGCCACATAGCACACCGAAGAGGCGGCGCACACGTATGCGCTGGTGGTGGCGTGCTTTCGTGCAATTTGACATTGTCGCGCTTGCCATTGGCGTGCTGGCTGCCGTGCTTTTTAACCTCAATCTCGCCAACCTGTTCTTCATTCTGCTGCCCGTGTGTATATATTTCGTCTGGTCGCCTTCCCGACTCTTCCGGCTCCTGCATGGTACATGGCCGTATGCGATACTCACAATCTGCTTGCAGATCCTCTATTTCAGTGCCGTCACCGGCGTAGAATTCTTCACTCATACGCCTGGCTTTGGTCTACTCTACTTCTATCATGGTCCCCCCATTGCCTTGATCATTGTCGTCACAACCACACTGACATGGGCCGTCATGCTTGCGCCCCTGCATACCATTGCTCAGGTATTTATCGAGCGACGGTTCAACCAACGCGATTATGAAGCCGCCAGAGCCGTTGAAGCATTTACCTCGACATTACGCGAAGAGATTGACCTGGACAGGGTGCGTGCCGGGCTACTCGCAGTAGTGCAACAGACTATGCGACCACAGTCTGCCTCCGTCTGGGTGCGCAAGGTAGCACAACATGATCTGGGAACTCTGCCAATAAATCCTGAACAGGAAAAAGTGGAGCGGTTATACGCGACCTCGCCTTACGATATTCCCGTTGCCAACGATGATCCCATGCTGGCTTTTGCCTTGAGTCATTCCGGTGCGATGGAGGTGGAGCGGTTGCAACTGGATTCGTCAGTCCTGCATATCTTGCAGACAAATGAGGTAGAAATTGTCTTGCCATTGGTCAGCCAGAGAGAACTCATCGGCTTGCTCACGCTGGGTCCGCGCCTTAACGGGGAAACGTATGATCGCGAGAACCGCAATTTGCTCAACACGCTGGCAGCTCAAGTCGCACCGGCACTACGTGTAGCACAACTGGTTCAGAAGCAAGAAGAGCAAGTACGCGAACGAGCAGCGCAGGAAGAAT
>DATGJV010000295.1:0-8895 GCA_035295005.1 Ktedonobacteraceae bacterium
TGGTATTCGTCGCAAGCGTGCAGGCAAACATTTCAGTTATATTGGGCTTGATGGCAAACCTATTCACGACAAAGATGAGTTACAGCGTATTCGTTCACTTGTTATTCCACCGGCATGGACAAATGTCTGGATTTGTCCTAAACCGAATGGGCATATCCAGGCGACGGGGCGCGATGCCAGGGGACGGAAACAGTATCGTTACCATCCCCGCTGGCGTGAGGTGCGCGATGAGACAAAATACACACGCATGATCGCGTTTGGAGAAAGTTTACCTGTACTACGTGAACGTGTTGCACATGATCTATCGTTACCTGGTCTGCCTCATGAAAAAGTGCTTGCTGCCGTTATCTGGTTGCTTGATGCGACGGCCATTCGTGTAGGGAACGAGGAGTATGCACGCGAGAATGGCTCGTATGGCCTGACGACATTGCGTAACCGCCATGTTGACATCGCCGGTTCAAACATTCGCTTTCATTTTAAGGGAAAAAGCGGCAAGGAGCATACTGTCACCGTGCGCAATCGGCGACTTGCCAATATCATTCGACGTTGCCAGGATTTGCCGGGGCATGAACTTTTTCAGTACATTGACGACGATGGGGAGCGGCGTACTATCGAGTCCAGCGATGTCAATGATTACCTGCAAGAGGTGACGGGACAGAACTTTACCGCCAAAGATTTTCGTACCTGGTCAGGTACTGTTTTCGCGGCGGATACGCTCCAGGAGTTGGGGGAGTTTGAGACGCAGACGCAGGCGAGGAAGAATGTCACACAGGCCATCAAAATTGCTGCCGAGCGCCTTGGTAATACCCCAACAATATGTCGTAAGTGTTACGTTCATCCTGAAATCATCAGTGCCTATATGGACGATACGCTACTCAGTTCATTGGGACAGCAGGAAAAAGCGGCTAAGGATATGTTGAACGGTCTACACCCCGACGAAATGACGGTTCTCACATTCCTCAAGGAACATGTTGTACAGGAAGATAATTGAAATACATGAGGAGCTATAGCACATGGCAACACAAACATATGATTTGCTGGTAATTGGGGCTGGTGCTGCCGGGAGTACTGCTGCCTCGATAGCTGCAAGTAAGGGCGCGCATGTCGCGCTGGTGGAGCGAGACAAGATAGGTGGAACGTGCCTGAATTATGGTTGTGATCCGACCAAGACGATGATTCATATAGCCAAATTGCTCTATCATGCACAGCACGAAGAGCAGTATGGACTACGAATATCCAGTGCGAAGGCGGATTGGCTTGCCGTCATGGAGCGGGTGCGGCAGGTTATTACCCAGATTCGCGGTGGTACGTCGGAAGAGGCAGCTACTGACCTGTCGCATAAAGGTATTGAGGTCATCTTCGGCGAGGGTCACTTTATCTCGGATCATGCCTTGCAAGTGGGCGATAGAACAATTTCTGCCGAACGAATCATTATCGCGACAGGTGGCAAAAACGTTATTCCGCCTATCGAGGGGCTGGAGGAAGTGGGCTATATCACCAATAGAGAGGCGGTTGCGCTCGAAGCGTTACCGCGTCGGCTGGCGATTATCGGAGGTGGTGCGATAGGCATGGAGTTTGCTCAAATGTTTCAGCGTTTCGGTGTCGAGGTCACTGTGCTGGAAAAAAGTCAGACCTTGCTCGATAAAGAGGACCGCGAGCTTGCCGATGCTCTCTGTAATCTGTTGACGAAGGAAGGTCTGCGCCTGGAAACGAACGTGGAATTCAAACGAGTGCAGAGAGATAGGCATGGAAAATGCCTGACGATTTGTTGTGGTGGGCATGACGAAGAACAACTTGTCGTTGACGAGGTTCTGCTTGCCATCGGGCGCAAACCGGCACTTGAGTCCCTGCAACTGGCTAAGGCCGGGGTGCAAACTGGCAAGCGTGGTATTACTGTAGACGCCTATTTATGTACCAATGTGCCGCACATCTGGGCGGCGGGTGATGTAACTGGCGGCTTGCAGTTTACGCATGTAGCCTATCAACAGGGGAAGATAGCCGGACAGAATGTCTTCGCGCAAAAGCCGCAATCATTTGAGAACTATGTCATTCCCTGGGTGACATTTACCGATCCTGCGCTGGCGCATGTTGGGAAAACGGAAGAGCAACTTCAGCAAGAGGGTGTCAAATACAAGGCTGGACGGATGAATTTTCAAGATGTCGAACGAGCCATTACCGGGGGCGAAACTTCTGGTTGTGTCAAGTTGCTTGTGGATTCACAGGGAAAAATACTGGGCGGTCATGTGCTTGCCCCTAACGCGGGCGATTTGCTCGCGCCAGTCGTGCTGGCAATGCAAACCGGGCTTCCTGCCGAACGGCTTGCCGACACCATTCAACCGTACCCGACGATGGTCGAAGGAGTGCGCTGGGCCGCAGATAGGATTGAGAAGTGAACTGATGAATTGAAACTCCATCGTGTCTCATGCTCCTGTTTTCTTCTTGATTAGCAGATAGGATTGAGAAGTGAACTGATGAATTGAAACCTTTGCAGGTTCCTTTGCGTGACTTTTAATGAGCTTGGTTATCTATCTGTACTTAATCTATCATGAAAATATGAAAATTCGTCTGTATTCCATGTAGCGAGGTGTTCAGTGCAAGAACTGCAAGCGACTCTTCCCATAGGGACAGTCGTCGGAAATCGGTATATCGTAGAAGAACTGCTTGGCAAGGGGGGCTTCGGCGCAGTCTACCTGGTGAGGGACCAGCGTGTGCGCGGTAATCTCTTCGCACTCAAAGAAGTGATAGACACTGATAAGAAAGAGCGCCTTCGTTTCGCATTTGAGGGCGAAGTCCTCAAGCGCCTCGATCACCCTGCTTTGCCGCGTGTCTACCGTGTGTTCGACGACGAGAAACATAGTCGAGCTTATATGCTAATGGATTATATCGCGGGGCCAAACCTGGAAACGTTGCGGCAACAGCAACCGGAGCGGCGTTTTTCCTTGACCAGGGCGCTCAGTATGATGGCTCCTATATTCGATGCCGTGACATTCTTGCACCAACAAACTCCCCCCATTATTCACCGGGATGTCAAGCCAGCGAATATCATTGTGCCAACTGCCGATGATAGCACGGTACTGGTGGACTTTGGTATTGCCAAAGAGTATGATCCTGACTCGACAACAACAGCGATACGGCGCTGCTCGCCTGGGTATGGAGCGCCCGAACAATACAGCATGGGGACAAATACGCGCACCGATATTTATGGGCTGGGCGCTACATTATATGCTCTGCTGACCGGGACTATTCCCGAAGATGCTTTTTATCGTATGACGCAGATGAGTAATAGCAACCTGGATCCATTGGAGCCAGTAAAGCATGTTCTCCCCTCTATTCCGTTAGCGGTTTCTCAGGCTATTGAACGGGCAATGGCGATCAACAGTAACGAGCGTTTCGCCTCCGTTCAGGAATTCTGGCAGGCTCTGAATGCGTTTCAAGCGCAACGGGAGACGCCTATTCCAGTATCGCCCGATGCAACTACAACGCCAAATACACCGCGTTCACCCGTTTACGATCCGGCCAACAGGCCAAAGGTGAATATCGTGCCTGTACCCGCGGCGATGCGCAATGCATCTTCCACTGCTGATTCTGGGGAAACGACGAGAAGGAGGCGGCGTCTATTGCCCTTGATTTTGCTTGCGCTTGCGATACTACTCTTCGCGGGTGCTGCGACCGCCGTGGGCTTCCTTTATTCATCAGGCGCACGCCAATCTGCTCATACTTCTACACCGATAGCAACCCAACAAAGCAGGGCAGCGACTACTCCTACAGTTAAGGCAACGGCAAAACCGACCACGAAACCAACGACTGCACCAACCGCGACGCCAACGGTACCGAGAGCAACTGCGACGACGCCACCTGCGCCTGTGTATCCGCAGGTTGCTGGTGTCCATGCTGGCAGTGTCACGAATACCAATAGTGGACAAACCGCTCCTATGACCGTTTCGCTGCAACAGTCACAGGCATCAATTAGTGGGAATGTGACGATCAATCCACCTCTTTCAGGGAGCGGGCCAATAACAAGCGGCTATGTCACCACAGGCAACTATATCCAATTTATCGTTCAGCCAAATGGCCTTGCGCCTCTTTTCTTCAGTGGAACAGTACAATCTGGCGGTAATATGGGCGGCAGTTATTGTAGCCTGGGTTCCAATGGTAGATGCGACCCAAACGCGGGTGGTCAGGGTTACTGGAACGCTCATCCCGTTTCATCGGGTGGTTCTTAATCGCAGAAGTCACTCGCAAGAAACAGTACAGGGCATATCTGACTTCCCCAGATATGCCCTGTACTGTTTCTTGCGAGTGACTTCTGTTGTTCTTTGTAGTATGATAGAAGGCGATTTCCAGAGAGTGAAAAATATGTTAAGGATGACCCAATGTTTTACGACCATACGAAAATATTTGTGAAGGCGGGTGATGGCGGCAATGGTGCCAGTCATTTTCGTCGGGAGAAGTTCGCGCCGCTCGGTGGGCCTGATGGCGGAGACGGTGGTAGAGGTGGTAGCGTCTATTTGCAAGCTACGACCAATTTGAATACGCTGATAGATTATCGCTACCGGCACCACTTCAAAGCGGAAAGTGGCGGCCCTGGTATACGACAGAAGATGCATGGCGCTAAAGGTGATGATATCTACCTGTCGGTGCCGTGCGGCACGATTGTGCGCGATGCGGATACGAATGCCATCATTGCTGATCTTGTGGATGAAGACCAGGAGGTGATGGTGGCGCGTGGTGGACGTGGCGGCCTCGGCAACGTGCATTTTGCCACGTCAACCCATCAGGCGCCGCGAGAGGCGCAGAAAGGTGAACCCGGAGAAGAGCGTTGGATCACGCTGGAATTGCGTTTGATCGCCGACGTAGGTCTCGTGGGGTATCCGAACGCAGGTAAATCCACACTGCTCTCGGTGGTGACTGCCGCGCAGCCGAAAATTGCCGATTACCCCTTTACGACGCTCTCGCCCAATCTCGGTGTAGTGGGCGTTGGACAGCCGGGTAGCGGTGATGAATATGGCTTTGTTCTCGCCGATATCCCTGGCTTGATTGAGGGGGCAGCACAGGGCGTCGGACTCGGCCTCGAATTTTTGCGCCATGTGCAACGCACCCGCTTGCTGCTCCATATGCTGGATGGTGCGTCCTATGAAGGCGATCCGTGGCAAGAATTTCTAACCATCAATCAGGAACTGCGCCAGTACGATGAACGATTGGCGCAGCGTCCACAGGTTGTGGTGTTCAATAAAATGGATTTGCCTGAAGCACAGGAACGTTGGCCCGCGTTGAAAGCAAAGGCTGAAGAGGCGGGGTATCCTGTTTTCGCCATTTCCGCCGTGGCCCATCAAGGTACCGCCGAACTCATGCAATATACCGCACACCGCCTGCTGGAAATTCGCCAGGAGGAGGCGGAACGAGCGGCGAACGTAGTAGTATCTGATACGAACGGGACCGTTTTGCGTCCGCAGCCAGAAGATGCTTTCACTGTGACCAAAGAGGCTGGCGTCTATGTGGTGCGTGGTAAACGTGTTGAGCGTGCCGTCAATATGACCGACCCGGAGAATGAAGAGGGCATGGATCGTCTGCAAATGACGTTGCGCAAAATGGGCGTTACCCAGGCTCTTGAAGAGGCCGGTGTCCAGGTTGGCGATACTGTTCGCTTTGGCAAAGTCGAACTCTTCTGGGGTGAATAACCTGCTTCTCGCGTTGGGAGACAAAAGACGTGCATTGCTACCAGAGCAACGATGCACATCTTTTGTCTCTTGATGAGAAAATAGCATCCCCTATCTTGTAACACAAGATGTGTGTTATACTTTTAACAGGGAATCGCGCATAGAGCATGTTCATCCCTCATCTTATTTCACGAACACGAGAAGAGAAACGAAAGATACCGGAGTACATGGGAGAGACACTCAATCTGCTATTTAAGAAGCGAGACGATGGTACCTATGAGTTGCAGGTACGAGAGCATTGGTCGGGACATGTGGCGCGAGGAAGCTTTGTGCCGCCATATTCGCCAGGTCAGCTCAACACGTTGCATAAAAAACTGAATGCGTTGGAGAGTAGCGAACAGAAACTGCGTGGAGTAGGGCAACGTCTATTTCAGGCGCTGTGCGGTTCGGAAACAACAGAGGTGTTGCGCAAACAACCGTCAGAGCAATCGGTGCAGGCGATGTTGCGACGGGTGATTCAACGCACGTTACGGCATCGAGGAACGGTTGCGTTGACGTTTAGTTTTGCGCCCGGTTGTGATGAATTTGTGCGTTATCCATGGGAGTTATTGCATAATGGCGAACATTTCCTGCTGGCTTCCGGTGTATTTACACTGACCCGTGTCTTATTGCGACCCGATGAGCCAGTTGATTGCGAACTGCCTGTACGACCTCCAATGCGCGTCCTCTACTTGAGTGCCGCTCCCAGAAATTGTGTGCGTCTCGAGACCGGGCGTAGCCTGGATGCGCTAAGACAGGCACTGGCGAATTTGATTGAAGATGGTCGTGTCTATCTGGATACGTATGAGCAGGTGACGTATGACCAGTTGGTCAAATATATGGATTCCTGCGGTGGGAGTGGTCGGTTCAATGATGCTGATACGACAATACCCTGCTATGTCGTGCATTTCGATGGGCATGGTGCCTATGGGAAGCTGTGTTCCAATCCCCGCTGTGAGCAACTCAATGAGGCTGATGCCCGGCAATGCGCCTGTGGCGCACCCCTCAAAGGGATCAAACCGCAGACATATCTCTCTTTTTGCAACGAAGAGGGGAATAATCGCTATATTGATACCGGGACATTGCGCGACTTGTTCGTGAGTAGCGATGTGCGCCTGGCGGTATTATCGGCCTGTGAGACTGCCGCGTTCTCATGTCAGACCCGGAATCACCAGATTGCTTTCGATAGCACACTGGCAACGGCGCTGGTAATGGCGCAGATACCGGCGGTCGTGGCGATGCCCTTCTCTGTCGAGGATGATATCAGCACGACCTTTGTCTATCACTTTTATGAGGCACTGGCGGAGGGACGTATGTTGGAGGAGGCGCTGGCTCGCGCTCGCTACGCGATGTTGCCCACACACCGACCCGCGTGGTTTATTCCCGTCCTCTATCGCCACATCAGCGATAAGGATGAGGGACCCGTTGCCCTGCTGGCCGATCAGAACGCTCCCGAAGAGCATGACCATCTCCCGGCCCTTTCAAGTACATTCACATCGTTTATTGGACGTGAACGAGAATTACATGAACTGGACTCCTTGCTTACCGCCGCCGCTCGTGAGGGGGAATATGATGATGAGGAGCCAGCTTCTGGCACGATCAAACTTCCCCACGGCATGCATCATATTGCTTTGACCGGCCCTATTGGTATCGGCAAAAGCGCCCTCGCGATGGAGGTGGTACGGAGGAATTCGCGCAAATTTTCCGGTGGCGTGATTGCTATTTCTCTGCAAGGGGGCAAATCGTTTGGGGATGCTCTGATTGAAATTACCCATGCGCTCCATATTCCGGTGAAGGTCATGCAACCCGATAATTTGCAGCACCGGGAGAGTGTGGTATTGAATGCTTTGCGCTCACGCGCAGGGCGCGAACTGCCCTGTTTGCTGTTAGTTGACGGCTTTGAGGAGATCAAAGAACATACGGAGTTGGAACACTGGCATCATTTCCTTTGCTCGTTGCCGCAAGAGGTCGTGGTTCTGCTCACATCCCGCACGAATCCTACCTCGATGAGTGTGCTTGAGGGAGCTATGTGCCGCTGGTACGAGTATGGCGTCGGGAAAATGACGAATGTTGACCTGATGAAACTCTTCGCCGAACTGGCTTCGACAAGCGGCTTAGACCAGCGTATTCATCTCGATGATCCACAACAGCAGTTACTACTACAAGAAATTTGTGAGCTGTTGGAGGGGTATCCATTGGGGGCAGAGCTGATTTTTGGAGCAGCACGTTTGATTGAAGGTAGGCTCTACGCACCAGAAGCTGCCACTCGCTCACTGGAAGAGGTGCGTGATGAACTGGTTGAGACGCCGCTCGCGGGTATCGGGGCGGTGTTAGATGTGTCCTATCGTCGTCTTTCACTGCCGGGGCGTTTGTTGCTTTCGTATCTAGCGACATTCAGATTGCCGTTTAGCCGGGAACAAATAAAGCTGATAATTGCTCCTGAGAAGCTCGCCTCGACGCAGGAGGCCGTGCGACTGCACGGGGAACATACCCCCGACCATGCCGGTGATGTGATACCGGCGGATTTAACCAACCACTGGCAGGAAGCACGCGATGAACTGGTGTCGGCAGCGTTTATGCAGTTCGATGGGCGTGTTTATACGATACATCCACAGGTGCGTAATTTCGCATTAAAACACTTGCCGTTGGAGGAACGTCGGCGGGTGCATCGCGTGGTAGCTTCATACTATGAAGGGTTGTCACAGCCCAGCCCTGAGGAGTGGTTCGCCGCTTTTGAACATTTGGAAAGCGCGGGTGAACCGCAGGATGTGCAAACAGCAGTGCGTCTGACAGTGCGTGCCTCATGGGCAATGAGTGGTCGCGGTCATATCGAACGATTGATGACGATGTTACGCAAGGCCGAGACGCAAGCCTCACGCCTGGGCGATAAGACGGGCGAGGGGCAGATACAGTGTTGTCTGGGCGCTATTTTACGCCAACGCGGTCAATTTGCCATGTCGCGTCCTCTCCTGACACAAAGTTTGATGGTGCATCGTGAACAAAATGAGTTGGATGATGCCGCCTGGGCGCTCTACGAACTGGCAATGTTAGACAGAGAAATGGGCAATTTCAAGAAGGCTGGCGAGCATGCGCAAGAGGCGCTCACCCTTTTTCGCGATATCGGGGATGCAAAGGGCGAGGCGTGGATGCAAATGGTCCAGGGCGAAGTCAGCCGTGGGCGTGGAAGTTACTATGATGC
>DATGJV010000296.1:0-11457 GCA_035295005.1 Ktedonobacteraceae bacterium
TTACCATCACCCAATCCGGCGAGACGGCAGATACGCTGGTCGGCATCCGGCAAGCACGTGAACACGGTATTTCTGTAATTGCGATCACAAATGTTGTTGCCAGCGCCATCACGCGATTGGCTGATGCGGTCCTGTACCTGCAAGCGGGACCTGAGATAGGGGTGGTTGCGACAAAGACGTTCATCACCTCCGTCACCCTGTTGTATCTCGTGGGTCTGTACATCGCTCAACAGCGCGGACAAATAAGGGACGAGCGGGTAACAGAAATGCTGGCAGCCCTGGAACACATCCCGGAACAGATTCGGCAGATATTACATTACGCCAGTGGACCCGGTGATACGATCGCGCCCCTTGCGCAACGCTTAGCGCGTGCTGGCAGTATCATCTTTATTGGGCGCGGTGTCGGTTATCCAACGGCGTTGGAGGGTGCGCTCAAGCTAAAAGAGATTTCCTACATTCACGCCGAAGGGTTGCCCGCAGGAGAACTCAAACATGGTTCAATTGCTTTGCTTGATCCCGACACACCGCTTATTGCCATAGCCACGCAATCGCACGTGTATGAAAAGATTGTGAGTAATATCCAGGAAGTACGGGCTCGCGATGCCCACGTGGTGGCAATTGCTACAGAAGGCAATGAAGGAATACGGCAACACGCAGATGATATACTTTATGTACCCGCGACACTTGAGGTGTTCAATCCGTTGCTGATAAGTATTCCGTTACAGTTGTTCGCGTATCACGCGGCTGTGGCAAGAGGATGTAACGTGGATCAGCCGCGCAATCTCGCGAAGTCTGTAACAGTAGAGTAAGCGAATCCTACTCCCTTGCACCTGCCCTTCAAGAGCCTGTCAATGCCAGAGCAATTGCGCCATGAAGTGATGCATCATTCAAGAATTTCGCGGGAACAATCTCTGGTGGAAAGGGAACTGCGTATCCCAGGCGAAATGCGAGTGCGCGTAAAATCACATCACCCGAACTCATCAGTCCTCCGCCTACGGCTATGCGTGCCGGGTCAACCAGGATAGCGAGATTGGCGACGTGGGTCGCCAATTCGGCGAGCATTTCATCCACAAGGAAGCGGGCTCGAATGTCTGAATGTGCAAACAGTTCGGCAGCACTGAGCGACTCGCCCAGCAGGAGGCTGGCTCGCTCCCCTATAAAGCGTCCACCAATAGCCTCCTCCAGTGGCGCTCGTCCGTGCGCAGCGCCGGCATGGTCCAGAACGCTGCGCAAGTTATAGCCAATTTCGCCGGAAGCTCCATGCGCTCCCGTGACGACTCGCCCTCCAATTACGATTGCCGCGGCAATTCCCGTACCCAGGCTGAGATAGACCGCCGGGTCGGCTCCTTTGAGTACTCCCCAGAGTACCTCGGCCATCGCCGCGGCCTTCACATCGTTTCCTACCACAGTCGGAAGGCGCAGACTTGCATGCATCGTGTCACGCAGTGGCACCTGTTCCCAGCCTGGAATATTGGGCGACAGGAGTATACCATCGTCGTGAACGACGCCAGGAGTCACTACTCCGACCGCAACACATTGCCCATCCACCTCCTTCAGGGTTCTTTCAATCAGCGTCTGCGCGGCGACCGTTGTCCTCTCAAGGAGTTGTTGCGCTCCCTGAGAAGCATGCGTGTCAATCCGCGCTTGCTTCATAATGGTGCCTGTCCTATCAGCAGTTGCTATTGCCACCTTCGTGCCGCCGAAATCAATGGCAACCACAAAGTCGTGGGCACTTGCATTGTACGAGCTGTCATTCATCGGTGAGTTTATCCCCTCGTATTCGTCGCAGTCAGGCCGTCTCCTCTGCCTCACCGGGATTTTCCAGGTACTCCTCCTTAATCTCTTTTGGACCAAACGGCCACGTATGTTCAACGTAACGCGCCCAGAGGAGATAGGCAATGATGCCAAGTACCGTCCACCCGATGGCAAGCATCATCGGATTTGTCCAGATGGGCAAGATGAACTGTGTTCCATTCTGAGATACACTCAGGCCCGATGCCACAAAAACATAGACCCAGCCAATCAGCGCGATGACGGTGAAAAGTGGGTATAGCCACATGCGATAGGGGCGCCTCAGGTTGGGCTGTCTGCGACGTAAAACCACCTGTGCAGCTACCTGCCCTACCGATTGCACAATCACAATCACGGCGGTAAGCATAGCAATGATGGTTGCCAGAGGAAGAATAGAAGCAAGAGCAGTAATGACACACATGACGATTAACGCCACGTGCGGGAAGTGATAGCGTGGATGTAACTTGCCAAATTGCCGCAAGAAGACACCATCACGAGCCGCATTATATGGAACACGCGAGCCGCCAAGCAGCCCCGCAAAGACCGAGGCAAAGGCCGTGATGAGGATAAGAACCGTCACCACGCTTGAAACACCTCTTCCCCAGACCGTCTCCAGGGCCAGAGAAGCAACGGAACTTGACTTCGCAACAGCTTGCCAGGGAACGACGCCCATAACGCCAATGTTGAGGGCCAGGTAGAGGACCATCATACCCAGGATAGAAACGATAATAGACCAGGGAATGACGCGACCTGGATTGCGCACCTCAGCTCCCATGTACGCTGTCGTATTGTAGCCCAGGTAATCATAAATGCCGATGATTAAACCTGCGCCCAGTCCGGCAAAAAAGCGACCATCCAGGGTGAAGGCATTGGATGGATAGGTGAAAGCCAGAGACGGGTTAAAATGGGTGAACGCTGCGACAATCACTGTGCCAATAGAGATCAGCATAATCACAAACAAGATGTTGGTGAGGATACCGATCGACTCGATGCGGCGGTAGAGCGCGAAGAGGACGAGGCCCACCAGCGCGAACGAAACGAGATCGATTTGCCACGTGGTCATATTGGGCCAGAGATAGCCCAGGTACAAGACCAATCCATTGATACCAGTGGACATGATGAGAGGAATGAAGAGAACCGCCGTCCAGGTAAAAATGAACGGCATTAAGCGCCCTGTGCGGTACTGGAAAGCTTCACGCAGATAGATGTAGGTGCCTCCGGCCCCAGGCATAGCCGCACCAAGTTCGGCCCAGATCAAGCCATCAGCCAGCGCCAACAACGCACCAGCGATCCATCCGAGGATGGCTTGCGGACCACCAAAGGCCGCAACCATGAGAGGAATGGTGATGAATGGTCCTATACCACACATCTGGGTCATGTTGATTGCTATCGCTGTTGGCAAGCGAACACTTCGTACAAAGCCTTTATTCGCCTGTTCCGCTGCTCCACTTTGACCAGCCCCTGGAGTCTCCTTGTTGATACTTGATGAACTCACGACTTACCTCCTTGTTTTGTCCTTGTTTGAAAAAGCCAGGAGAATGAAAATAGCCGTTTACGAAAACTATCTTGATAGTTAGTATAGTTTCCTAACTTCGTTTTGTCAAGAGTTTTCCTGGCAATTTTCCTGCTTTTCTCCTGCCTTTTACAAGTTGGTTAAGATCGTTTACAATAAAGCAGAACTTTCGTTACTGCAAAGGAGTCACGGTATGTCAACAACTGACAGCCATCCGCACCACGAGTATCAGCCGGGAACGCCATCGTTGTTGCGGGCTATCAACGAGCGGGCGCTGTTGGAGTACTTACGCACGCATGAAGCGACATCGCGTGCCCAGCTTGCACGCGCAACCGGACTTTCTAAGCCAACCGTATCGCAAGCACTGGCTGGTCTTGAAAATGCAGGGCTTGTGCGAGCCGTCGGGCAGTCGTTAGCGAGCAAGGGAGGACGCATAGCCGTCCTCTATAAGCCAAATTCAGATGCCGGTTATGTGGTTGGCGTTGATGTCGGTCGCGGCTGGGTACGAGCCGCGGTAGCAAACCTGTCCTGTCACATTATTGCGCGTAATGATAAACCCAACCATGCTCAGAGTGCATCCGAACTCGTCGCATTGATCAACCGCCTGGCTCGCGATGTTGTTGCGCAAGCAAACTTGAACTGGTCACAGGTAGTACACGCGGTCATAGGCACGCCAGGGGTCTTCGATGAGCAGAGCAAACGTGTGCTGTTTGCATCGAATCTGCCTGAGTGGGGGCGGCATGGCTTGTTGACCGAGTTGCAAGCTGCATTTGGTCTAAGCCTTTCGGTAGAAAATGATGCCAACCTTGCCGCATTAGGCGAGCGCTCATTTGGCTGGGGTTCCAGTGCCAGTACCTTTGTGTATATCACCATAGGAACAGGTGTCGGCATGGGTGTTGTTATCAACGGTACGCTCTACCGGGGAGCGCGAGGGGCGGCAGGTGAGATTGGGTTCTTACCTTTCGGTTCGGACGAAACCCCGGCGGAAACTGGGAACATCAATGAGAGCTATTTAGGAATGTTTGAGGAGGCCACTGCTGCGGAGGCTATCGTTCGTCAGGCGCAGAAACCAGGCTTGTCCGCGTCTCTATCTGCCAGGCAGATATTTGATGCGGCACAGCAAGGCGATAAGAAAGCACTTACTGTGGTCGAACAAGAGGGGTATCGTCTGGCCCTCGCAATCGCGGCCATCACAGCCATTTTAGATCCGGAATTGATTGTGCTTGGCGGAGGTATCGGCCAACGTGGTGAATTGTTGCTCCCGCCATTAGAGCGTAGACTACAACAACTTACCCCGTTGAGACCACGCATCGTGACTTCAAAGCTGGGAGATGATAGCGTACTGCTCGGCGCAATCGCTACTGCGTCAGAGTTGGCGCACAATCTCGTCTTTCAGCACTATATCAATAGTAACCATGGTAATTCGGCAGGTACCATGACTCCTGACTAATTTTGACACTAATAATGAAGGAATGGATCGCATGGCAAAAGGCGAACCAGAGATACATGGACAAACTACTGAATCTAAAGTGAAGCCAGACAGCGAAGCAAATAAACGTGAAGTCGCACCGATGCCTCTCGTACCACGACTGCTACTGGCCTGTGGTGTGGTAGGATCGGTGCTTTTTAACACGGTGTATTTGATCGAGGGCGTTACCCGCTCTGACTATAACGCCTGGCTGCTACCCGTAAGCGATCTGAGCATGGGCAGTGGCGGATGGGTGCAGAGAGCAAATTTCATCATTTTTGGCCTGTTCATCGCTTGCTTTGCGGTTGGTTTGCGAAAGGCCCTCGCAGGAGGCATCGGTGCAAAGTGGGTGCCAATCCTGCAGGGCCTGGTTGCGTTAGGCTTGATTGGCGACGGTATTTTCACGCAAGACCCGGTACATACCCTCTGCGATATCTTGACCTTCAGCGCAATCGTGGTACTCTGCTTTGTTTTTGCCCGGCGTTTTGTCAGGAATCCATTCTGGCGCTACTGGGCCACGTACTCAATTGCCACCGCGATCCTGGCAGTTGGCTTCCTCACCGCCTTTGGAGTGGCAAAGACCCACAACGGACCTGCCGGGCTCTTCGAGCGCCTGGCTACGATTACCGTCTCTATCTGGACAATCTTGATCGCTGCACGATTGATGACCGGCTCGGAACATTCATCGTAATATACACCCTGATGGGAAAGGGCAGACAACATGCCGAACAGCCAGCGTACTGGCTGCTCAGCGTGTTGCCTGCCCTGGTTGAACAAGAAATCCTTGCGTAGGAATTTCAATACTTATTGTTCGCGGTGCTAATCCGTGCATTTCTACTGCGGACGGGTATCAGGGAAGTTAGCCATGTGAGGCATCCCACTAAGGTGACAATAACGGGAAGCCAGTCTGGAGTTGACTTCACGCCAACTGCGGCGGGATTAGAAGTACTGGCACCAATAATAATCATGACGATCAGGCCCATAATGGATAGCACAGCATAGATGTTCATGCCTATGTTGGCCCACTTATGACCTTGTAGGATTGCCAGACCAAGTATCAATACAATGGGGAGGCTGATGCCATGTAACAACATATTCCATAGTGGCTCGTCACCCATAATGAAGTTTCCCGCGAGCCAACCCCCACCGCTCGCCAGAATAATGATAGCCGCGAGCTTGCGCAGGGAAATTGCGTTTTCTGTGTTTGTCGTCATGGTAAGTTTTCTGCCTTTCTTGCTTTTTCTATTTGTGAAAAGGGCATAAGCGTCACTTTTCTATTGAACGCTCTCATCGTTTTCCCTCTGTACGCTGTCTAGCCAGGGGCTTGACGAGTGCTTACGTGAAACCAGACCCTTCGTAAAAAACTATTCCCCTTTATCTTACTGTCTTCGTTTGCCTGTGAATTACGAGGCAGGTAAGCCACATGTAAATAGACTTTTGCTTTATCACCCAATTCTTTCTGGCTCCTTGTTGGACGAGAGAGAGAAGTTGGTACCAACGTGGTGTTCAAGCGCCCATTGGTAGGCCCAACGCAACAGGGCGGCATCCCAGGCATAAGAACCGCGCTGTTCGTAGAGGACAATCTCGTCATCGTGCAGACGAGCCGGAGCAGTTCCACGCATAACGTCAATCAATGTTGTGGCAATCGTTGCTGGATCACGTCCCCCCGCCGTCGCCATGACCGGACGCGGGTCCCAGCCCGATGGTCGTACTGCCGGACCTTCGAGGGCTGGTACCACAATGCGCGTAATCAGGTCGGGAGGAACTCCTTGCCCGGTGATACTAACGACAAGTGCGCCTGGTCGTACCCATGCAGCTTCCAGCACGGGCTTGCGTCCTGTGGCCGCGATACACACGATATCAGCCCCCTCAACCGCTTCCTGTGCGCTCTCGACCGCTACGACATTTAGCCCTGTCTGTACGTTCATATCCGCTGCATAGTCGCTTCGATGCTCTGCCGTTGGGCTAAAAACACGCACCGTTTTTAGAGCAGGAAGGGCATGGCACATAGCTTGCAAGTGATATCGTGCCTGTATTCCGCTCCCCAACATCGCCACGGTAGTCGCACCCGGAGGTGCGAGGTACGCGCACGCCAGCCCAACAGGGGCTGAGGTGCGTAAAGGACTGAGATCATCCGTTGCCATCAGAGCCTGCAATTGCCCATCCTGATTGTCTATAAGAAGCGCAAAATACCCATCGTGTGGCGGATGGATATCGCCGCCTGAAACAGGGAAGATGCGTATTGAGGTCCCATCCGCAGGTGTAGCCAGAGCATTGATATTGAAACGGCGTTCCTCTGTTCCCAGGGGAAAGGCTAGCCACGACAAATAGCCGAGATTGGCGCTTTGTTGTTGGAGCAAAGCGTCCTGGATCACTTGAAAAACACCCTGGGGAAAACGCGCCCATTCGAGCAAGGGGCGCAAATCATCTTGCGTCAGCAATAGCGGCATCTCTTGACCTCCCTCTATCTCCCTGAAGAAAGTAGCCCCTCAGCAGTATAGAATTCCATCCAGCGTAGGATTATTGAAGATTGTGCTATCCATCTCTTACATGAGAGTTAGCGGATAATTAAGATACGGAGAGGCCGATAAATCGGCGATGGGCGCGGTAAACCGGCCCCTACAGCATGCGGGAATGCTGTAGGGGCCGGTTTACCGCGCCCATCGCCGATTTATCGGCCCCGCCACCGCTAATTTATCGGCCCACCACCGATTTTTCGGCCTCGCCCCTTCGCTGATTCCTCTGTCACGCCTATCATGATGCTGCGGAGGCGGTACCTGGTAATATGTCAGCTGATAGTCTGTTTCCTCTACCGCCAGCGCCGCTACATAGCCGTGAGCCGACTCGACGTCTTGCAAAGACCAGCACGTGTCTTTCTGCGCATGCTCTCTATTCTCTCCGACGTTCAGTAACACAGATGGCTCGTTTAACACAAACGAAACCTCGACGGAAGCGAGTGGGGTTTTCAAGCCCGTGCCGATTGCTTTTAGATAGGCTTCCTTGCGTGTCCAGCCCCTGAAGAATGCTGCTTCTCGTTCATCAGGTGCGAGGGTGTAAAAAGCGTCCCTTTCAGCACGAGAAAAACAGCGTTCCACCAGCTGCTCGACCGCGAGAATGTGACGCATATACTCAATGTCAATGCCTACCGCTCGCCCACGGGTCACGGCATAGAGGGCCATTTCATGGGAGTGAGACATGTTAAAATGCACCATATTCGCCCTGACGGTTGTGGTTCCCTGTATCGCTGGCTTGCCATCGTTTTCGTACTGAAACTGTACTTGACCGGGTGCAAGCTGTAGATAGGAGCCAAGAATACAGCGTAACAATCCGTGACTGACGATATAGCGTCGGCTGTCTTGCTGATGACGAAACAGGCTGGCTCGCGCTTGCTCATCAGTAGAGAGTGACGAAGCCAAATGTTGCACATACGCCTCCGGCTGGTTGAGGCAGGCGTGCCAGATATGCACATCATGCTCTGATACTATCATTGCCGAAACTCTCGCATTTCAAATGATGGTCCGCTCATTTTGAGAGTGATACAGACATTCTTTGCGGAACACGAATCTCCACTTCGTTCTCGGTGCCTTCTTCCACACAGGTGTGTTCGCCAACACGCTTGAAATGCAGGTGTACACGGCGTCCACCAACCGATATATTGCGGATTTCCAGGGTGTTGAGCCAGGGAGGTAGCGTCGGCTGATCTAATGTCAGGCAACCTTGTTCGGCATCGGGGTGCAGACCCAGCAGACCGCTCAGCAGCGCGAACGGTGCGCCCGCCGCCCATGCCTGGGGCGAGCAGGAGACGGGATAACGGGTTGGGCCGTATCCCTCGCGACGCACGAAGCCGCAATAGAGTTCTGGCAGACGCGCATTTTCAAAGTATGTACTGGCGTCGAACAGGCTTTTTAACAACTGCGCGGCCTCCTGCTTGCCGCCATAGCGTGCGAAACCCGCTCCTATTAAAGCAGTGTCATGCGGCCAGATTGAACCATTGTGATAACTCATTGGATTGTAGCGTCTGGCTCCTGTTGAAAGTGTTCGCATGCCCCAGCCACTGAACATATCTTCACGCATCAGCCGGTCAATCATCTGGTGTGCCATGTCTTCAGGCACAATCCCAGTCCACAAACACTGACCCGCGTTGGAGGATACGACATCACACGCCTGCTTGTGTTCGTTCAAACCCTGGTAAAACACCTGCTCCTCTTCCCACCAGAAGCGGTGCAGGAAGTTGGTGCGCAACCGGTTCGCGGCCCGATCCCAGTATGCCGCTTCGTAGTCTTTGCCCAACATTCTAGCCAGTTGGCTCATCGCCCTGTACGCGCCATAGGCATACCCCTGGACTTCGCAGAGAGCAAGCGGAGACCTGGCAATGTTGCCATCGCTATAGGAGATAGCATCCCAGGCATCCTTCCATCCTTGATTGCTCAGCCCTTTCTCAGAAGCCGTATGATACTCGATAAACGTATCGCCATCCTTATCCCCATAGGTAAGCAGCCAGTGTGCCGCCGCTTCCGCGTTGGGCCAGAGCTGCTCTAAAAACGTCAGATCGTTTGTCCAGCGCATATAGGCTTCCAGCGTAATCAGGAAAAGCGGAGTCGCATCCACCGTGCCATAATATGGTATATAAGGAATCTCACCGCAATGCGCCATCTCCCCTGTTCTAAATTCGTGCAAAATCTTCCCCGGCTCCTCGTCGGTAAATGGCTCAACCTTTTTCCCCTGATAGGCCGCGAGAAATGCGAGTGTTCCCCGTGCCACCTGTGGATAAAAGGGAAGAAATTCGAGTGCCGCGATCAGCCCATCACGCCCAAAGGGGCAGCTATACCAGGGAATACCGGCGTAGGGATAATAGCCGTGGGGCGTCATTGTACTCAGCATCATGATGTCGCGCATTCCCTGCGTCAGGAGGCGGTTGAAGAAGGGATCATCGCTGGTTATACCTGGTTGATGCTCATGCTCGCGCCAGAGCGTTACCGCTGGCTCCGTTACCAGTTGCTCTTTGTCCGACTCGCCCATCGCCACTTTGATACAGACCTGCACCGGTTCGCCACATTCGAGATCGAGTACCCAGTCAACCCTACCGTCCTGAACATACGGGGTTGCTGGCTCAAGATGGACATGCGTTAAACGCTCCACGCGATCAAGCCCACGATAGCCGAGGAACATCTCCTGCTGGTTGTACTCATCAGGGAGCAACTCGCCCCGTTGTTCGCGCTTCCATCCACGAACCTCAAAAAGGTCAGAGAAATCCGCTCCTATTTCAAGGCTCATTACCACCGAAACTGTCCCCGCGTAAAAACTGGTAAGTGTGATGCCCTGTACCAGGTAATCCTGCTCTAGCTCCAGTAAGCGAGCGATATGGATAGTTCCCTGCTCAACCAGATTACCGTCCCCGGTGGTGAAGGGAGTGTTAGTCAGGTCGCTATGGCAAGCATTGCCGGGGTGCGCCACTTGATGTGAAAGAGCCACCAGAGAACGTCCTTGCAGGTAGAGATTGCAGGTACGCAGGAAACGGGTTCCATGCCGGAACAGTCCCATTTCTGAGCGTGACGCGAGAAAATCGCCGCACGGATCGGCAATCAGAAAGGTATCGCCACATTTAAGTACAACTTGCATGATACCGCTTTGTACCTTATCCTCAAAAACTTCGAGCGGCAAAGGCTCAGACAGGGGACCGGTCTGCCTGGTGTTTTCCTCTATCGGAACATCGTCCGCGCAGACAATATCTTCTGCTAGCAAAGTTGCCACCTGTGTGGCTTCTCCCATTGAGCGATAAGGTATCATAGCGTTCCTCTTTCTCAAGCGATGCAGGGTACCCGCAAGGGGTACCCCTACTATACTCGTATGAGCGCACCTACTAAATATCCGGCGTATATAGTAGGGGTACCCTTGCGGGTACTCTGCATCGTTCCGAGCATTCTTTGTAATACATCTGCTATATGTGCTGGATTCTTTACCCGTAAATTACGCAGAGGATAAGCCAGAAGAGCCATCCTCGCGGGGAGAAGACTCGACATTGCTTCGCTCGTCGAGTTGGGCGTGCTAAAGCAGGCCCCTACGCGCCTGCGGGCGCTGTTGACCCGCGCCCGCAGGCGCGTAGGGGTCCGCTTCAGCGCACCCTCCTGGCACGAGCCGCAGCGATGTGCCAGTCAGCTACTGGCATCCGACCGACATCCTTTCGGATGTTGATAAGCCAGTTGCCCCCAACTGCGAATTGAGTGCGAAGACGCTGTTAAGTGCTGTCATTTAGGATAGCACCGATGACAGAGAACGGAAGAAAGCAAAAAACGGGACTGCGCATACGCATGTGCGAAGAATGTACATGTGCGAATTAAGTGCGAAGTCCCTGTTAAGTGTCGTCATTCAGAATAGCACCAATGACAGACGAACGAAAGCAACTGGTTATCAGATTGCAGATGCGAGGAGGAAATAACGTAATGCAACTCATGAGCCGTCCAATCACTATAGCACCGGAAGTTCATAATGAACCAATCGCGCTCAGCATCGAGGAGTGGTTGCTTGACAAGTACGCCCTTACGCAGAGCAAATGCACGGAGACGACCTATCGAGATATCGTCATATCGCTGCGTACCTACTTGCGAGAGAGAGGTTTAGACCTGGACAGTTCGGCCAATGAGATTGCTTCTATTATCCAACTGTGGGCCAGTCTGCGTGCTTCTGG
>DATGJV010000297.1:0-6953 GCA_035295005.1 Ktedonobacteraceae bacterium
CATTCACGGCAATAAAAGGTATGATCGAAAAACATGGGCGTAATCCCCAATTCGCCGGGGGCAAACTCATGGAATATATACTGGGCATCATATGTTCCATAGTAATTGCCAACACCGGCATGGTCGCGGCCAACGATGAAATGCGAGCAACCATAGTTCTTACGCATCAAGGAGTGGAACACGGCTTCTCGTGGGCCAGCGTAGCGCATCGCGGCGGGCAGCACGCCCAGGATCACACGATCTGCCGGGTAGTAGTTTTCCAGCAGCACTTCGTAGCAGCGCATACGTACATCGGCGGGGATATCATCACCTTTGGTGTCGCCGACGAGAGGATGCAGGAAGAGACCATCCACCGTCTCCAGGGCGCATTTCTGGATGTATTCGTGCGCACGATGGACGGGGTTGCGTGTCTGGAAGCCGACGACGCGCTTCCAACCGCGCTCAGTGAACAACTGGCGCGACTGCGTAGGCGTATAGCGGTACTGCGCGAACGCTTGATTCTGTAGAGCGACGACGCGCACCGGGCCACCTAGCAAGATATCGCCCTGCTGGTACATGGCCTTGACGCCGGGATGTGCCTCTTCGGTGGTGCGATAGACGTTGCTGGCCTCGTGCTGCTTGTCGTAACCAAATTTCTCTTCAATAGTCATAACGGCTTGCAGTGCGCCTTGTGCGTTGACGAGCGCGACCTGTGCGCCCTCTTTGAGTGCTGCCGCCTGCTCGGTTGAGGTTGAGAGCGTTATCGGTACTGTCCAGGGTAAACCATTGTGCAGGTGCATATCATTGACGACGCCCAGGTAGTCGGCACGTTTCATGAAGCCGCCCAGTGGGCTATACGCGCCGATAGCGAGCATTTCGAGGTCCGCGAGCTGACGTGAGCCGACGGCGATCTGTGGGAGGCTCTTTGCCCGTTCCTGCAATTCCGCCCGCTCTGCCTCACCTGCCATGTTGATAATGAGTTCTCCTCCGTGAGGAGCGATCAAGGTATTGTCTGTCATGAGTGTTTTTAACCTGTTCTAGTTGGGTGGAATAATGTGCATTAACAAATTGATGTTTCCCGTAGGGGCCGGTTGACCGCGCCCACCGCCGATTTATCGGCAAGTACTCACGGGCCGATAAATCGGCGGTGGGCGCGGTCAACCGGCCCCTACGGTGGCAAATTAATCCGTTAATGTGCATTATTGGTTTTGTACAATAACTTACAGATAGCCCAGGGCGGCGAGGCGGTCGGTAACAACTTTCGACTCGTCGTCGTTTGTCTCTTCGGGTTCCAGGTAACCAAGTTCAACCAGTTTATCAAAGATGCGATTGACGCTCTCTGTAATGGTTTCTTTGTCGGTTTCAATCACGAGTTCCGGCTGTTCTGGCTCCTCGTAAGGGTCATCTACGCCAGTAAAGCCCTTGATTTTGCCCTCGTCAACCAGCTTGTACAGGCCCTTCACATCGCGCTGGCGGCAGACCTCAATGGGGCATTTGACATAGACTTCGACAAAGTTGCCGATCTCTTTACGCGCCCATTCGCGAGCTTCTCGATAAGGAGCGATGGCGGCGGAGATGCAGACGACGCCGTTGCGGGTCAAGAGGCCGCACACGAAGGCGATGCGCTTGATGTTGGTATCGCGGTCTTCGCGGCTAAAACCAAGCCCTTTACTCAGGTGTGTGCGCACAATATCGCCGTCAAGCACCTCAACGTTGCGACCTCGCCCTTTCAAACGCTCTTCGATAATTTCCGACAGCGTGCTTTTGCCGGAGCCGGAGAGGCCAGTAAACCAGATGGTGAAACCAGTATTTGCCATATGTTAAACTTCTCCTTTTTGCGGGTGCGCTAAAGCGGACCCCTACAGTTTGGGCGCGATAAATCGGACCCCTACAGTTTGGGCGCAATGAATTTGGCCCGAAGGGGGGTGCGATAAATCGGACCCCTACGATGGTTAGACCAGGGCACCTCGCTCCCCTTGCCCGCGAGCAAGATAAATCGGGCCCCTACAGGTTAGAAAATGTGTCCTTGCATATCGGCAGGGACGGGAACATCCAGTTGATGAAGAATGGTGGGTGCCATATCCATCAGTTGCAGGCCGGACAACTCGCGACCGCCGGGGCCTTCGTGCGCGTTCGGGTCGTGTTTGATGACGATACCGAATTGTGCATGATTGCAGTCGTCCGGGCCAGTGTCGTTATCAAAGGTGTAGATCGAATCATACCCGACGGAGCCAACGGAGCGCCAGAAGAGGTCGCCGAAATAGACGATCAGGTCTGGTGCGAACCCGTTCACCGTATGATACACCTCTTCGGGTTTAAAGACTTTTGTACCGATATTTATTCCATCGGGGTCTACGAGAGCCTCAAATTTGGCAATGAGTTCATTGCGCAAAGGCTCAACCTCTTCGGGTTTGACGATGCCCTGTGGCTCGCGTCCCTCGATATTGAGGAAGATGCGTGCATAGTAGCCACCGTCGCCCCACACCTTCGTCTTGCTCCAATCAATCTCGCATTTGTCAATGGCGGTCAGTTCGGTTGGGTGTGATTTGAGCGTCAGGTACCCTTCGCGAATGAGCCATTCGTTGACGCAGATACCGCCATCCATCTTTTTCGCCCCATGGTCTGAGACGATAAAGACGGTTGTATTCTCGTCCACGAGATCGAGGATTTGACCAATCTCGTTATCAATGTAGCGATAATAGTCACGAATACTGTCGTTCAGCTTCGCATTGGCTTCATATTTATGATGGGATGGATCGTGATACTTCCATAAGCCGTGATGAATACGATCGGTTCCCATCTCAACAAACATGAAGAAATCCCAATCTTTTTCCGCGATCCACTTTTTTACCAGTTTAAACCGCTTTTCGGTCATGGTATAAATCTGACGCAGCAAGTATTCTTTATCGTTGGTGCGGAAATTCGGCACGTCTACCAGGTATTCGCCGACAGTAGCCTCAATTTCCTTCATCGTACCGGCAGGATACGTATAGGGCTTTGCGGGATTTGTGGTCGAGGGTGTGAGGAAACATCCGACTTGAATACCGTTGACAGGTTTAGGTGGAAACGTTTGTGGCACGCCAACTGTGATTACTTTCTTCCCAACCCGCGAAAGAATATCCCAGACGCGATCAGTTTTCACGGAGCTGGAATTCGCCAATGTATGCTTCTCATAAGAGTAATCGCCGCGATTGCGGAAACCATAAAACCCCAATGTGCCTGGGTCTTTGCTGGACATCATCGAACTCCAGGCGGGAACGGTAATGGCAGGGATGCAGCTTTCGAGCTTCCCCCACACGCCTTCATCCATGACCCGTTTGAAATTCGGCAATTCGTCGCGCATCTGGTCAAACACCAGTTCCGGCGGTGCGCAATCCAGTCCAATCACCAGGACTTTCTTTCGCCGATTCATGAATCTCTCTCCTTCAGCAATACATACATGTATCTCAATAGGTCGTTCCATTGTTTGTTTGACAGAGGTCTGGCACTCATTTTAAGGAGTTATTACCACTATACAACTTTACAATATTCGCAGTATCAAGTATACGCCTCTTCCGGGTTGGAAGATGTTGTTAAAGAGGGAAGAAGTGGTTATAAACGAGTAGAGCGCGTTGCGTTCCTGTAACCAACTTTTTCATCCTCTTTGATGAGTTTCTCTAACAACTCCCTCTGCATATTGTAACTGATGTTGCCATTTTATGATAACGATGGTACCCAAATTGGCTATCTATTGTATTTACATAGCCCATGTTTTTATGAATGGTGACAACAAATGTTACGCTTGTTACAAAAAAGATGGGAACATGTGAACCCCTAATATCATCCTTTCTTGTCGTTTATCTTCTAAAGTTTCTCATTAGTAGCGTTACGGATGTTACGTTTTCTATTATAAGCAATCGGCACAGGCAAGCAAAACTACAACTGCCGGTGGGTGGGCGCAATTCATGGTGTCCGACCTCGACTGAAAGGTTAGCCAGTTCACTTCATGGATGTAAACTGGTTTATAGCAATCAAATAAATTTGGGGGTATAGTAGGGTATAAGCAAGGAGACATATCCATATGCGTATGTCTCGACAGACGTAGAATTTGAAAGGATCATTGACAATGACAAGTAGCAAAAAAGTGCGCGTTGCGGTTATCGGCGTGGGAAACTGCGCCAGTTCCCTCGTGCAAGGCGTTCACTATTATCGTGATGCGCAACCTGATGATTTCGTCCCCGGCCTGATGCATGTTGACCTGGGAGGATATCATATTCACGATATAGAATTTTCTGTGGCCTTTGATATTGATAGCAACAAGGTGGGGAAAGATTTGAGCGAGGCCATTTACGCCGCGCCCAATAACACCTACCGTTTTGCTGATGTGCCTCACACGGGCGCGTATGTCCATCGCGGTATGACCCATGATGGCCTCGGTAAATACCTCTCGCAAGTTATCACCAAAGCGCCAGGTCACACCTCCGATATCGTGAAAATCCTCAAGGATACCGGAACCGATGTCGTCATTAATTACCTGCCAGTTGGCTCTGAGACGGCGACCAAGTGGTATGTGGAGCAGATTCTTCAGGCCGGTGTTGGTTTCGTCAACTGCATTCCTGTCTTCATTGGGCGCGAAGAATACTGGCAGGAACGCTTTAAGGAAGCCAATTTGCCCATGATTGGCGACGATATCAAGAGCCAGGTTGGTGCAACCATCATCCATCGCAAGCTGGCACGTCTCTTCCGCGAGCGCGGCGTAAAACTGGAACGCACCATGCAATTGAATGTTGGCGGCAACACCGACTTCTACAATATGCTGGAACGCGAGCGTCTGGAGTCCAAGAAAATCAGCAAGACCAACGCTGTCACGAGCCAACTTGACTACGAACTGGGCGAGGACAATGTGCATATCGGGCCATCCGATTACGTGGCGTGGCTGTCCGACCGCAAGTGGGCCTACATTCGTTTAGAAGGGCGCACGTTCGGCGATGTGCCGCTCAATGTGGAACTCAAGCTCGAAGTATGGGATTCTCCCAACTCAGCCGGTGTGGTGATTGACGCGGTACGCCTGGTCAAGCTCGGCCTCGACCGTGGTCTGAGCGGCACCCTTGAAGGTCCAAGTGCCTACCTGATGAAGTCCCCACCGGTGCAGCATCATGACGATATCGCATTGGAGATGACCGAAGCCTTTATTCGCGGCGAGCAGGCAGAGGTTCCTGAACACCTCAATGGGCATAAAGTAGAGGCCAAAACCGAGTAAACTTGTAGTCAGAAGGAAACACAGACCAGGCATTTCGCGTCGCGAAATGCCTGGTCTGTGTTTCCTTCTGACTACAAGTTTACTCGGTGAGTTGTTGGTGCAGAATGCTCATTTGTCCCTGGCAACGCTCGTAACAACTCTTCGCGTACAATTGTCACATCGGCGGGGGCATTGATGCCGATTTTGACCCGTTCACCTTCAACAGCCAGCACCGAGATACTGATCATTCCCGAAAGAATGATACTTTCACCAACTTTTCGTCGCAAGACAAGCATACAAGGCTCCCTTCCCAGGCGGCAGAACTAGAACATCCCTGCGCTGTGACGCTATGCGCGTTCGCGATCAGAAGATGTTTTGCGTACCATGTCCTCCGCGAGCGTGGCACTGTCAACGTGGTAGGTACCCGTCTCGATACGCGCTCGCAGTCCCTCTATACGCGCAGTGCGCTGCTCAAGCCAGTGCAGATAAGTGGCACTTGCTTTGTCGGCAAAAGCTTCTGTTTGCTCTCCGGTACGCCGCGAAACGGTGAGCTTTTTCGCTTTAGCAATACGTTCCTCCCAGGAATTTGTACTGGCAGCGGCATCCTGGGCGCTTCGCTGTTTTGACGGCAATGTCGGCGATGTGCGTGCGTGCCGGTGTTTGATATTCGTGGCCGCGAATTTCATCTTTATACCTCAACATACAAAACATAGTAACTCCACCAGGGCACCCGCAAGGGGAATGCCCCTACTATATACGGGTACGCCTGTGGAGCGGCGGCGTAGTATAGTAGGGGCATTCCCCTTGCGGGTGCCCTGGACCAATACCTTGACACCTGTCAGGCAAGCCTTGTTCTTACCTCCTACTATCGGCACATCTGGGGTTGCGCAACAGGGAATGTTTTCACTGTATTGGCTGCTTTTGACTTTTTTTACGAAGCGGCAGAGGAGACCTGGCGGCGGGTACGTCTTGTGCTGCCAGTACCTCCGGCGGTTGCACGCGGTTTGCGCTCTGTACGTGTTCCTTCGGAAATTGCCTGTTCATTTAACGCGGTACGCAAGCGAAGGACGGCCTGCATATGTAGCTGGCAGATACGCGACTCCGACACATTCATGAGAGAACTGATCTCTTTCATGGTCAATTCCTCATGGTAGTAGAGCGAGAGCAACAGCCTTTCACGTTCAGGCAGCCGGTCAATAGCAACGATGAGTGCGTTCATCAATTCAGTGCGTTCGACCTGCTCATCTGGTCCCGGCGAGCGCGAGTCTTCCAATAAATCGCCCAGCGATGCCACCTCGTCATCCTGCAAAAGCGAGCTAAGCGGTGCATCGAGCGAGAGGACGACAATGCCCACTTCGAGCAACATCTGGCGATACCGTTGTGTCGAGACGCCTACCTCAGCCGCCGCCTCCTGCTCTTTCGCGGGCCGCCCCAGGCGTTGCTCGAGGTTCGCCAGCGCGGATTCAATCTGTCGCACCCGTGCGACTGCCGAGCGAGGTAACCAGTTCAAGACGCGCAATTGATCAATGACTGCGCCGCGAATGCGCGACATGGCAAATGCCTCAAACCGTACTCCACGCGCCGGGTCGTAGCGATCAACTGCGTTTATGAGACCAATCATGCCATAGCTAACCAGGTCTTCCGCGTCCAACATACTGGTCGCGGGAATGCCCAGCCTCCCAACCACAAAGCGCACAAGCGGCGTATAGGCTAAAATTATCTCATCACGTAACTCTGGACGCCTTGTCGCGACAAA
>DATGJV010000298.1:0-4533 GCA_035295005.1 Ktedonobacteraceae bacterium
TGCATAGTAAGCCTCTTTGCTTCCATTGCCCTCTCTAATGTACGAATATCTAAACAAAATGTATATATTGACTACTGGAATTTTTCATGACCCACGAGCGCGTTTCATGACTTACCAGTCATAATTTTACAACGAAGTCAGAAAATTGTCAAGGGGTAGACTGGCGAGAGCAGCAAGATTTCACGCATACAAAAACTGCTCTACGAGCAGTTTTTGTATGCGTGAAATCTTGCTGCTCTCGCGACTTACTTCAGTGGAAGGGACACGATGAAAGTTGAGCCTTTGCCCTCTTCACTTTCAACGGAGATCTGGCCGCCGTGGCGTTCGATGATTTCACAGGCGATGTATAGGCCCATACCCAGGCCGGGAAATGTCCTATCATGGGTGTCAAATACACGGTAAAAGCGGTCAAAAATTTTCTCTTGATGCGCTTTGGGAATACCAATGCCATAATCGCGAACGCTGATGGTCGCGGTCATGCTGGTTGCCGCCAGCACAATATCAACGGTATCCTTCTGAGGCGAATACTTGATGGCATTGCTGATGAGGTTGGTCAAGACTTGACCCAGGCGGTCTTTGTCTCCCTGGATGGCGGCAGAAGTCGTGCCGGTCGTGGTGATGGTATGGGTGGAGAAAGTTGGTTGCAGCATCTCTACGGTCTCATGGACCAGCGCATCAATATCAACTGGCTCATCGTCGTACTCTAATCTTCTCGCCTGGATTTTGGAAACATCCAATAATTCGCTGACAAGGCGGATTAAGCGGTCGGTTTGTTTATCCATCATAGCAAGATTCGCAACAAGATCATGCATACCCTGTCGCTCAAGCTTCATGGAAAGAATCTGCGTTAAGCCCTTGAGTGTGGTTATCGGCGTTCTCAGCTCATGGCTTGCCATTGAGATAAAGTCGTCTTTGCGTTGCTCCTGTTCTCTTTGCTCAGAGATATCGGTATTCGAGCCAATCCACATGATAATCTGCCCATCTTCATTCCGCACAGGCAAAGCGCGGCTCAAATGCCACAGGTACACTCCGTCGTTGCGCCTGAAACGATGGATAAATTTGAACGGCTCCCCCGTATCAACAGCATGCTTCCAGCGTGTGACATTTTCTTCCACATCGTCGGGATGAATAAACTGCGTCCAGCCCCAATCTCTAATTTGCTCAAAAGTGAGTCCTGTAAACTCCATCCATTGTTGATTAAAGTAATCTACATCGCCACCGGGTTTCGCGGTAAATATTTTTTGCGGCATAGATTCCATGATGAAGCGACGGAGGGCCTCGCTCTGGCACAGAGTGGCTTCCATCTGCTTACGCTCAGTGATATCAACGGATACGCCGGTCACGCCGATAATCGCACCGCTGCTATCACGTAAAGGTTCGACAGTCAGATCATGATAATGCATACCAGCGATACTGTTGGTACTCAATTCTGTACGTATTCCTTTGCCAGTATGCATAACCTGTTGCTTGATCTCCGTTAACTTTCGAGCTTCCTCCGGTAAGACGAAATCCGCGTCCGTTTTCCCAATGATCGTCTCCGGCGTATAAGCCGGAAGGGGATTGTAAATCCAGGTATAGCGCAACGCCATATCTTGCTGATAAATAGCAATCGCGGTACCAGTCATGGCAAGTTGCAAGCGTTCTTCGCTGCGGCGTAACTCTTGTTGTTCTTGTATACGCTGTGTCACGTCCAGAAAATAGACGGCAACGCCCTCTGTTGAAGGATATGCACGCACTTCCAACCATTTGTTTACAGGTGCATAGAAGTTCACAAACTGCGCCGATTGCTGCGATCCTCTCGCTTCGTGAAACCAATTGTACAGCTTCGAGTCCACTGCGTCAGGATACACTTCCCAAATATTTTTCCCCAGCAAATTTTCCCTTGATTGCTGCAAAATAGCCTCGGCCTGCCAGTTCATGTAGGCAATCTGCCACTGGTTATCCAGCAACATGAATGCATCGCTCATCTGCTCTATGATCGTGAGGCTGCGTGTGTCCAATGACACACTAGACTTATCATGCGAAGCAAGTTGATCGCTCATAGATACGTTCCTTCTCAGAGAACTCTTTTGCGCCATATCATACTACAAAATGCAAAAAAACACTACCGTTTTTGCGTCATCAGCAGGAGTACAGCCAGGCACACAATCCCACGGGATTGTGTGCCTGGCTGTACTCCTGCTGATGACGCAAAAAGGATTTTAAGAACTTGCGGTTCCGGGCCTTCCTTCCTGGTTGTCTGGATTGTTGACTTCTATCTCTGATAAGATGACGTTCGTCCTATGCCGTAGCCTGTTATTAGCCTCCTCCAGAGCGAGAACAGCTTGAACAAAAGAGGTATATTCTCGCCTGAACAGAAAGAACATAATAACAAGGGTCGCAATCCACCAGATGATCTCAACCAACATAACCATGGGAAAAGAAATATTGCGACCAGGCGGAGAAAGGAAAAAGAACGACTGCACAATAACCCAGCCTGCCAGGGCGATAAACTGGACTATTACAAAATGCATGACTCTGCGTGCGTTTTCACGCATATCCATCTGACGCATATCCAATTGTGCCATTGATAAGTGTCCCCCTCTCGAATTTACTACCGAACATTGTCCACATCACAGGAGATTACGTAGCTATTTTATACCTTCTGGCCGCAAAAGTATAGTGTTTTTGCACAAGCAATTCATTGCTGCATCAACCGACATGAGCTATAAATGAAAGAGTGGCTCTTTTTGCACATCACCACGCTCGGATGCTCCCCCTTCGCTATGCGCATCGCCAGAAGTAACTTCTCTGGATGAGATCGGAGGGAAAGGAAAGGTGTGCCTTGCCATTTCTGGAACAACTTCGAGTATCTCAGCAAGCGGCACACCTAACGCCTCCGCGAGTCGCCCCCACATAAGGGTTGTGGTCTCATGCTGTGGGTTGCGGCAAAACGCCCGCACGGTAGAGGGATGCACGCCCGCACGACGCGCCACCTCGCTAATACTCAAGCCCTTCTCCGCGATGATCTCGCGCACTCGCCAGCGCCACGGTCGCACAACAGGCTGTCTCCGGTTCATGACAGCCTTCCTTCCCACAGTCCAAACGCAGTACGTATTGGCATGTTATCTAACATGTGAGCCAGTGCCGCGAGAATCCGCGCTGCCTCAGTCGGTGTCACAGTTCTGCCCCGCTCGCACCAGTCCACGACGACCGGTCGCACGCCCGACGCCCGCGCCAACTGTACCTGATTGAACCCGCAACATTCTCGCACCTGCCGCAAAGTGAGCAGCCCACCACTGTGGACATACACCAATTTGATCGCAGGTAGAGGTATTGTATCTTGCTGTTCAATAGAGTTCCTCAGCGCCATCTCAAAAGAATTTCTCACCTATGTCTCTCCCTTCACAATATGTGCCATTCGTTCTCATAGCTGGTTCGTGCTAAGGCCACAAAAAAGTATCATGCGCACGGTTGCCCGTTGCGCGTCTCTTGATACGCCAGTCCTTCCAGGGTGTACACGCTATTCAGTTGTGAAAGTTCATAGCCATCGGAACGCTAACTGTATTAGTTCCAATTGCTCCAATAGCTACGTCTTTTTTAAAGAATACCTGAGAACCTTGATTTTGTCAAGTCTATCTGGCACAATTACTCCAATAGCTACATTTACTTGCTAGCTACACGAGAAGGGAAATATGTATTACACAAAAAAGGAAGCTTTAGAGAAATTAGGTATTCCAGAAAGTACCTTTTACCAGATGGTAAGCGATGGACGCATACGCTCCTACTTACCGCCACATAAAAAACGAGGTGCATTGTATGACCGTGAGCAAATAGACGCCATTGTAGCTATCCAAATTGCCACCGGGCAAAAACTACCAACGGAGGAACATTTAATGTTTGGAGCATCAACAGAAGTAGACTTAGCCCAGGAAGTAGCTTTAGGACTTGATATGTATGGTGCTGATGATATCGTGCCGTTAAAAAAGCTACGGCAATGGTGGCAACGTAATCCTGAAATGTTTCTCGCTTTGAAACGTTCAGACGGTGTGCTTGTAGGTTATAGCAGTATCACGCCAATGAGAGAAGAAACTATTCTAAAACTTATTCGTGACGAGATACGAGAAGCCGATGTTAACCCTCAAGACATCTACCCATATTCAACCAGTATCCCATTAACCTGCTACATCGCCTCACTGACAACCGTTCCGGGGCCAAAACAGCATCAATATGCAGTACGTCTCATCTTTGATGTCGCACTTTTCCTGAAAAAACTTGGTGAGCGAGGTGTCAACATCACCAGGTTCTATGGCATAGGAGCCAGTGAAGAAGGGCGTACAATAGCCGAGCGGCTTGGTTTCAATGAGATTTACAGAAGCCCTACAGGCGACCGAGTCGGCTATGTATTAGATGCAAATGATACCAGTTCAAAGTTAGTACAGTACTATCAAGCGGGCAAATCAGGGTTAGCAAGTAAGAAGTAACCAAAACCCCCACGTCCTTTATTACCCAACAATGAGACGTGGGGGTTTTGTTGTCAGTTTGACAGTTGAG
>DATGJV010000299.1:0-2077 GCA_035295005.1 Ktedonobacteraceae bacterium
AATGCTCGACCAGCGTGTATCCTGGCGACCCAATCCCGTTGTCATAGAAGCCTACAGCCCAGACATCGCTGGCCGAAAAGGCGGTAACACCGTAGAGGAACGTGTGCTGGGAGCCACTGGGATAGGCTGCGGGTACCTGGCTCCATGCAGAGCCATTCCAATGTTCGATCAGGGCGGCATTGGGCATCTGATTACCCTGATAGTAATTGCCCACCGCCCAGGCATCAGTCGCGGAGAGCGCGGCCACTCCATACAGGACGGGTGAATTGGCAGAGACGGTGGGAATAATCTTCCATTTGGTCCCATTCCACAACTCAGCCAGTCCGCCAGTACCTACCGCTCACATGTCATGCGTGCCAGGGACAGTCGTCACAGCATAGAAGGCATTTCCTGTCCCTGCTGCCGGGGTTGAGACAATGCTCCAGGTGGTGCCGTTCCAGTGTTCAACCAGTGGGTCAGTGGGTCAGTGGGTGAGGGATAGTAGGATGACTCTCCAACCGCCCAGACATCGTTGGCCGAAAAAGCCGCCACACTGGAGAGCATGTTAACGCTGGCAGAAGTGTTGGGGCTGGAAACGATCCTCCACGATTTGCTCTGGCTCGCAGTAGCGGATGCCTGTACGGTCCCGACATTGATGAACATCAACAGTACAACAAACACGAGCAGAGGCGCTCCAACAGCGTATAATCTGCCAATGATTTTCATCATGCTCCTCCTTTTCCTGCCCTACATACAGGATCAGTGTTACCACAACATCTTTTAGAAGCTATAAAAGCTCTTCCCTGGGAAAAAGGGCATGAACAGTTGGGGAGAACTGTTCATCGTCATTAAGCATACAGGCCGAGTATTACATCTCCGTCACAATGAAACGACATAGTATCACTTTTGCGTCACAAAAGTTTCATGTGTGATTCGAGCAAATGGGCAAGCCATGTTAGTTTCGCGAGGGCCACATCCCTGTCGGTGATAGTAATTAGAACGCTGCCCTTCCTGCTCGCAAAGCATTCAGGATGACAATCACGTCAAAACCTTCCTGCAAAAGCGCACCCGCCGCGGGCGGAATGAAGCCGAACGCGGCGAAGACCATGGCGATAGCGGAAAGCCCCATGCCGACCCAGATGCCTTGCAACGCCACGCGCATGACCCGGCGACCCAGGCGCACCGCTCGTGCTACGCGCAGAATATCAGATGAAAGCAGCACGGTATCGGCTGCGGTGGCGGCTGCGGTTAACCCTTGCGTGCCGAGTGCCATCCCAACCGTCGCGGTTGCCAGCGCGGGAGCATCGTTAATGCCATCACCCACCATCAGTACCCGGTGTCCCTGCTCCTCAAGTTCTTTGACTGTGCGTACCTTATCCTCCGGCAAACAGCGCGAGATCACGCGATCCACCTGCGCGATCTTGCCAATCTGTTGTGCTACCACCTCACTATCGCCCGTCAAGAGCATGGTTTCTTTGATGCCTGCTGCACGGAGTTCCTGTGAGAGGCGGGAAAGGTCTGCACGAGGAATATCCGTAAGGACCAGCAGCCCCTCGACCCGTTTCTCCACCGCGATGAAGCTACAAATTTGCCCGATCTCGACGCGCCGCTCACGTTCAGAGAGCAGCGCAACTGGCACGGTGATCCCGAGGTGTTGCATA
Organism: Ktedonobacteraceae bacterium; assembly: GCA_035295005.1. GTDB lineage: Bacteria > Chloroflexota > Ktedonobacteria > Ktedonobacterales > Ktedonobacteraceae > DATGJV01. The sequence continues at coordinate 1,641 of DATGJV010000299.1, forward strand.
AAGGTGCGGTTGCCTACTGCCACCTCTGCTACGCTCGCCGCTTTCTGCAGCCTCTCTGGTCGATCTTCAGCAATGATGGGTACGCGCCCACGCACGCCCTTGCCAAAGATTTCCGCGAAATCGTCTACTGCACTGAGGGTGAATGAGCGTTCCTGAGCTGCTTCCACCACGGCGTGTGCCAGCACGTGGGTGGACAGTTGCTCGACAGAGGCGGCGAAACGTAGTAATGTTCCCTCAGCGCTACCGATCTGATCGGGAAGTCCTGCAATTTCGTCTTTGTTCGTCGCTGTCTCACCCTGATTGTCGCACCCCGCAAGCACAATGGAGGTTACACTGGGCCTACCCAGCGTGAGCGTACCCGTCTTGTCAAAGACAGCGACATCCACCTCTCCCAGTTGCTCGATAGCACCGCCGCTCCTGGCGATGATACCGTTGCG
>DATGJV010000300.1:0-4195 GCA_035295005.1 Ktedonobacteraceae bacterium
GCAAACGGGCGTAGGCTTCAATGAGCGTTGGGATGTTCTTGCGTGGTTCCAATGTGCCGAGGTAGAGCAGAAATCCTCCTGTCAACCCATATTTTTGGCGCAGCGCATGAGCCTCTTCTTCTTTAGAAACGTTTGAAAACCGCTCATTGATACAAGTATAGACTGTTTGGATGTGTTTGGCTGGTATTCCAACGAGTTCGATAGCATCTTGTCTGGTACTCTCTGAGACAGTGATAATCATGGTTGCACGTTTCAGGCTGCGTACAGTGAAAGTGCGATGGTATAGACGCTTCGAACGAGTCAGTACCTCGGGAAAGCGTAAGAATGCCAGATCATGCAAGGTTACGACGCCAGCAGAGTGTTGTGGCAACATTGCAGGTAGCACATTAACAGGAGAATGCAGCACATCAATGCGTTTTTGTCGAATGAGCGAAGGCAAGGTCAATTGTTCCCAGACGATGCGTGCTGCAGGCTGCGCCTCAGACCAGGTAGCTGGAACATACGTTATCTGAGGGTGACAAATAGATATATCTGTAAGTTGCTCTATGACCGCCTGCCCATTCACAAAAACCGTATATTCGTGTTCCCCTGGTTGCTTTGCCAGTTCCGTTAGCAGAGAGCGAATGTAGCGACTGACTCCACCATTGCGATAATTTTGACTGAAAGAGAGCAATTGAGCATTAATACCGATGTGCATACGAAAGATACTCCTCATGCTATAACGTGCTTGCATTTTGCAAGGTAACAGCCTGGGGTTTTCGCTCTATCCTCTACGCCATAACAGCGTATTCTCCGAGAATACCGGCTGAATTTCGCCTCGTCCATAGAGCGTGCTGAGCGCGGACTGCACGGTTGTATTATAGAGTACGTACTGCGGAAGGCTTTGTATGGTTGCGCCTTGCGCAGAAGCAACCGCGCTGAGCAGGTCAGATGCCGGTCGGGCATCCCCACTGGCGAGAGCGGTACGTATGTTCTCTAGTATACTCTCCAAACGCTGAATAGTATACTCTATGGCCCGATTGGCATCCTCAGCTGAGGTATAGACCTCACCGTGACCAGCAACTATATGCTTAAACGCACTTGTTTGCGTTTTCAGCGTAGTCAGCGTCATAAGTCCCATCTGAATATCGGTATAGAAGGGGATACGATGCTTGTCGAGGATATCCGGCGTTAAGAATGCATCGCCAACAAACAGTGTATCGCCAGAGGAGATTCCTACTTGTTCAAGGCTATGCCCCGGTAGAGAGCGAACCTGTACGGGAAGGTGATCAATCTGCTGCTCATTGCCTTCAAGGATGGTGTCGGCAAGACAAGGTTTGGCGAGCAAGAACTTATGCTGGAGTTCGCGTGGAGGTTGGGCACCGCTAAAAAGATAGAGCGGCTCCAGAATTGGCCCCGACATAACGGCAGCTTCAACGCGAGTGGCGTAGACTTTGAGGTTCGTTTGCCGTACCAGATGTTGCGCCCCGCCGAAATGGTCGGCGTGGGCGTGGGTGACGAGCAATGCTGTTGGGGTCAATCCCAGCGCCTTGAGCTGTTTCAGAATGTCGCGTCCGCTATCCTTGTCCAATCCGCTATCTATGATGAGGCAGCGCCCTTCGGTGGCAATGACGCCGATATTGGCCCCACCCTGAATGACCCATATCTGCTCGTGAAGTTGTGTTAGTTGCATGCTGTCTTCCCCAAATAGTGCTAGACAGTCTCGCACACGTCTTGCAAGAGATTAAGCAAAAGAGTATACTCTGTTGCAGTACACTGTGCGCAGTCTGAGAACGAGAACAATGAGAATGGTATATCTATGCAAAAGTATGGAGTTCGTTGCGTTTTTCTCTGCGTCGGTGTATTATAGCCTAAAGTTCCAGTTATGCATAGTAATCATAATGAGAATCAGGCAAGGAACAGGTATCAATCAGGCTAACTAATTACGGGAGAAAAGTGCGTTGCCCAAACAACTCCGTCTTGATGTTGCGCAACTAACAGACGTTGGTCGTAAACGTGAACACAATGAAGATAACATGGCCCATGTCATACCGAAGGATCCGCAGGTCATGGCAAGAAAAGGGGCATTGTTTATCGTTGCTGATGGTATGGGAGGCCATGCGGCAGGTGAGGTGGCGAGCGAGATAGCGGTTGATGCTGTCACCAATGTCTACTATCAGGATGATAGCGATGACGCAGCTACCTCTTTGCTGCATGCCATCAAACGCGCTAATGCCTTGATTCATCAACGGGCGGCGGAAAACATGTTGCGCAGCGGTATGGGAACAACGTGTATTGCGGCAGTGTTACGTGGTAATATGGCCTATATTGCCAATGTGGGCGATAGCCGTGCGTATATTGTACGTGGTGGTCAGGTGCGACAGATTTCACAGGATCACTCCTGGGTAGCTGAGCAGGTGCGTGCCGGTTTATTGACCGAAGAGCAGGCGCGGACTCACGCGCAACGCAATGTCATCACCCGTTGTCTGGGGACGCAGGCCGATGTTGATATAGATGTTTTCCCTGAGCAGCTCGAAGAAAATGACGCGCTGGTCCTTTGCTCAGATGGACTTTCGGGCTATATCAGCGATGAAGCCATCCTCAACACTGTTGAGCAAGCTGGGCCACAGGAGAGTGTCTATCATCTCATTGAGCAAGCCAATGAGAATGGTGGTCCCGATAATATTACCGCGATTGTTGTGCGTGTCCTGGACGTTGGCTGGGAACCTCCGACCATGCGCCGTCCCGCTTTTGTGGGTGGCCGCGAGGAGGGTGAAGATACAGCAGTGTTGGGAACATTGCCTGCTGGCACTGCTTCTTCTATGCTGGTTGGTGATAGAGGTGGGGCGACGTCCGGCTTTCCCTTGCGTCTTTCCAGCGGCCCACTTTCTTCACCTGACAGTATCACCGCTCCGCAATCCGCTATTGAAGCAAGTCGAGGCCGTAGCCGTTTATTTTATCCCACGCTGGCTTTACTTGTACTGCTGGTTGTCGTTGCTGTTGGCTCAGGGGCTTACTATTTTTTTCATACGACAAATGGCACAGGTGTTGATCAATCGCTACAGAATACACAGACGTTGATTGCGCGAGCGAACAGCGAACTGCTTACCAATCCTACCCAGGCATTACACGATTTAGCCACTGCCCAAAATACTTTACACGCGCTACGCAATGGTTCATTAACCAGCACCCAGCAGCAGAAAGTCACCAGCTTGCAGAACAATCTTGCGACAGTTGCTCAGTCAGCCATTACCAACTATAATCAGCAATCGGCGATTACGCTTTTGAGGTGTACCAATATACCGTCCTTGAATACCGGATCAAGCGGTGTGCAACAGGCGCAAATTACGACGGTGCAAACTCCAAATGGACCTCCACTGTTGTATGCACTCGGAACCGATGCCCAGGGCAAAAATGGCAAGGTCTATCAGGTTAGTAACCAGAGTCTCATTCCCGTACCGCAACTCCCACTCCCAACTACGGCTCCGCAGGTCATTGCTCTGGCGAGTAATGGGCAGCAATTGCTGCTTCTCTCCTCCCCGGCTTCATCCAGTACGGCCCCGCAAAGTTATGCCTTGAGTGTGTATTTACCGGGACAGAAGAAAGCCAGTTCACCGGTGACAGTAACTGTACCAAACGGGTATCACCCCACGTTGGTGACCGCGGCGGGTGCCGATGTCTATGTGGTTGTCACGTCGCCAACCGCATCCTCCACCACAGTCTATGTCCAGGATTATAAGCTGGTGCAAGGCAAGCTTGCGAGCAAACCAACGGTAGAGACCTTGACGGCTTCCAATGTGGTGAGCGTGGCGGCCTTTCCACAGCAGCAACTATTTTTTCTCTTAGCCGATGGGTCAATTCACAGTCTGCAATTTACTGCTGGCTCTGGTGCGTTTACCAGCGTTTTTATTCCGCATGCCATTCCTTCACCACTGGCAACCGGTGCCGTAAACACGGATACGTTTACCGCGCAGACGCCAGTGCCGGTTGTCTCACCCGTTTCTCAGCACGGTGTCCAGGCGTTATCCATTGGGGCGAGTACGACCAGTAGCCTGGTCGCGAATCAAATTGGGACGACCATGCATTTAGACGTGATGGATGCGTATGCCCATCGTCTGCTGGATTTTACTGAGGCTCCCACAACGACTCCAGCTGTTCCGCAAACCACAGCGACGGCGAGCAGCGGGAGTGCCGGGACGGGGGGTGGAACCGTGGG
>DATGJV010000301.1:0-3412 GCA_035295005.1 Ktedonobacteraceae bacterium
CTCTGACCTGAATGTCGGTATCAAGCGCAGCAACGAGCCAAATGAAGATTGTATCTCCATCACACACGGGTATATTGCTTCCAGTAGCGAGCAACCCACGCCGTTCGCACTATTTGTGGTGGCCGATGGCATGGGGGGTTGGAAAACGGAGAAGTTGCCAGTCAGCCTGCCGTTCAAACGCTTGTCACACACGTTTCTGAGTCCCTCCAGCCAAAAGAAATGGCCCCGGATGCTTTCCCTTTCTTGCTCACAGAGGGGATTGATGATGCTAATCTGGCTGTGTATCAACGTAACCAGGCACACCTTACTCGCATGGGAACCACGCTCACTGCTGCCCTGGTCACCGATAGCACGGCATATATAGCGCATGTCGGGGACAGGCGGTGCTACCTCTTTCGTGGGCCGGAAGGACTATCGCAAATCACAGAAGATCATTCACTGGTGGCTGCACTGGCGGCCGCACATATGATCAAACCCGAAGAGATGTATACCCACCCGCGACGCAGTGTGATCTATCGCTGCCTGGGCGCAAAACGCCGCGTTCAAGTTGACACGTATACCGTACCCCTGATCGCTGGCGACACCCTCCTGCTCTGCTCCGATGGACTATGGGGGATGGTTCGCGATCCTCAGATCGAGGCTATTCTGTCCTCGGCTGCACATGACCATTCACATCTTGCTCACGCACTTATCCAGGCCGCGCTAGCTGAAGGAGGAGAGGACAACATCAGCGCAATTGTTGTTCAGGTGCTTTACCAGGAAAACGATACAACGCACAAACCTGAGAAACAGGATTGGCGGCACGCAGGTGAGGAACGCTTGCGTGGCCTGTTTGATCGTCACAGGATGAAAGCATGAGCTATTGCTTGCTCTACCTGACTGATGAACGAGGTTTGTAATGAGCAGGAAATAATCTACCAGAGGAGAAACCGATTGACCGGCTCCTCCTCTGACCTACCGATCAAACAACTTCAATCCTGTCCGATCTCGCAGACTTCATCCATGGCGAGCTTTTCACTGAATATCGAAGCGCCATTTGTGGTGTGCCGAGTTTCCCTTGCCCACGGGCTGACTATCATTAGAGGCAGTGAAGCCGCGTGAAGAACGCGCTCCGTAATGCTTCCCATAATCCAGCGGGGAAGGCCACCGCGCCCATGTGTCGCCATGGCAATGAAATCAGCGGCAGGAAGTGTCTGCTGTTCCCTGTTTTGTTCATGCTTGTTTCCGGCAACTCGCATGATAGCCTCAGCGATGTCGGCATCTACCACAACAGATGTTGCAATGGTGAGATTGTTACAGGCCGTTAGTTTCTGGCTGAGTTTCTTTTTTACGTCAGTAAGGTAGGTTTCAGCCTCTTGCTTTTCCTGTACGACGGTCTCAGCATCCAACAGAGTCTGACTACGCAGGTGTCCATAGGTGACGGGGAGAGAAACGACCTCTACCAGGTGAAGGACAGTTTTACCAGAAGCCGCGAGAGTCGTTAGCATTTCCACCGCTGGTTCCAGAGCTGCCTCGGATAAGGAAGAACCATCCAGCGCAACGATGGCCGTCATGGAATGCTCCCTGGCCGGCTGGCGTTCAAAAGACAAGATGGTCCCTTCCGGCAGAATCAGGACGGGAACAGGACTATGACGGGCAACTTTCTGCGATACACTCCCTAACGCCCAGCGTTTGAGAGTGGTGTAACCATGACTACACATCACAACGATATCTACCTGGAACGATGGAATGGCAGAGAGAAGCGTTGGGGCAGTTGCTCCTGCAAGAGAATGAATTTCCACCGCACATTGCGACAACGCCTCTGACTGTGCTACGCGCTCCAGGTAATCCAGGGCAACGCCAAGATTATTATCAATGGCCTGTTGATTATATATGACAACCTTGCCGGTTTCAACAGGAATCGCCACCACCTGCAACACTATCACGGTACCACCGGACGCCTTCGCCAGACGTGCAGCTACAGGCATCGCACGTTCTGCCAGGTCAGACCCATCCAGCGGAACAAGTATGCGCTTGAACATAGTATCTCTCCTTTTTTCTTCTCACGTTGTGTGTCTCGGGCTCCTCAAGCATGCTCGCCTACCTTATAATAATGCACTTTTGTGAGAACCTTCTATTCACTAGCATAACCTTGTTCTCTCCCATACTCCTCACACGAAGCACAATGAATAGCACAATTGCATCACATTCTCCCGGGCATGGTAGAATGAGCAACATCCGGGTTATCCGCGTGAAAGCCTGGGAGAATTGTGTATGCGCTTGAAAAAGCGTTGGGCGGTAGAGCTGTCAACCCGTGAGCCGGCACGTACCAGCAAGACATTGGCAGGGTCCATACGAATATCTGGCTCGGTCGTCGTCTGTTCAGTAAACCCCTGAGTGGCAAAGAGATGGGAGATGAGCTGGCGATACCGGTAGGGGGTCAGGTGTAGCCCTTCGTAATCCCAGTGCCATGAGAGGCCCATGGCGAAAAGAATCATATCTTCCAGCATAGCACGTTCGAGCGCAAAGGCAAGAAGTGTACGTGCCAGCCCGATACCACGCCACTGAGAACTCACCTCAATGGTGACCTCGTAGGCGTTGTCCAATCCTTCCCACCACTCATCGCCAAAGGCCAGCGTCACCTGGCCGACAATCTCCCCGGCAGGTGTATGTGCTACGGTAAGCACGCAATCGGGATTCCTGGAGATGTTGAGCAATAATTCGTGTTCTCGTTCGGGTACGCGAGCAAAGGCATGCAGACCGCTATCTGCGACGAGCCGCTCGATAAGAGAGGGCGGACAGAAATCGCGCAACAGCAGCGTACCTCTGGCCGTTTCAAGCATCGCGCTACGAGATGGGGACTCGCCTCCTTGCGTGTGCAAGAGGTCGAAAAGTCCGGTCATTGGTGAGAGATGCAAGGAACCTGGAGAAGTTGCAAAAGCTTTGCGGATAGGGACCGGGAGCAAGAGATGGCGTGCGAGCATGGCGGTTCTGCGATTTGCCTGGGCAATGGCTGCCCGCCGTGGTTTTGGGGGGAAATCTTCTGCTCTATCTTGAAAAGTGCGCGGGAACTGCGTCGTGGAGGCAACTTTGCCCATCACCTGCTGTTCCATGCCCTCTTGCTCTTGCACCCGCTCCCATTCCGGACGCCAGCGCGCAATCCAGCCTTCGGGTAATTGTTCAGGAAGAGGTTGTTGCGACATCTCTGCCCACAGGATACTCCATGCGCGTGGAACCACACGGAATTGATCGTAGCCACCTCCGCCCAGCGCCACCCACCGACCCCCACAATACGTGTGCGCCAGCTGGTGGGCGAGCTGCATTTGCGCCTGTATGCCATGCAGCGTTAACGCCAGATGTGTCAGAGGGTCCCAGGCGTGCGAGTCACATCCGTGCTGGCTGATAATAACATCCGGGGCAAATGACAGCACCA
>DATGJV010000302.1:0-3490 GCA_035295005.1 Ktedonobacteraceae bacterium
AGCAGGAAATCGCCTTGCGTCACACCCGCTTGAAGAAGAATACCACCGACAGAGTAGAATCAGCGCCCTTCATCCCGCTACGCTACATTCTCGCTTTTGCGGCAGTGATCAACGAAACGACCAAACCGTACCTGGCCGCTCATGGACACGAGGCTCTGGAAGTGGAGAAAATGCATCGAGCCTGGTGCAAGTCGGTCCAGCTTCAAGTAACCCTCTGGAGCCAACCCTATACCTCGACAACCCTGGCACCCAATGAATGGTAAGGAGAAACGCACTATCACCAAACCACGCTGGATGCGGTTTGGTGATAGTGCATTTCTCCTTTAAATTCACTCTCTTGCTGAAGTAACAACAGATGAACCCGCTCATCATAGCCCATTTGCCCGGTATGTTAGAATGGTTCTCAGAAAACAAGTAAGCATGGTTAGTTGATTTTGTTGAAAAGAGACGTATGCTGAGAACACTGACGGCCACACGGTATGTTACGCCGTTGCGGGAGGGCGGATCGCTGCCGGCCATTGTCGAGGCGGACGACGATGGGTTGTATGTACTGAAATTTCGCGGCGCGGGCCAGGGAGCAAAGGCGCTGATTGCCGAACTGGTGGCTGGTGAAATTGCCCGTGCATTGGGGCTGCTGGTACCGGAACTGGTGTTTATGGAAGTGGATGCGGCGTTGGGACGTTCGGAGCCGGATTTTGAGATTCAGGCTCTGGTCAAGGCCAGCGTGGGCCTCAACCTTGCGCTGGACTACCTGCCTGGCTCCATTGCTTATGATGCGCTGGTGCCGCCGATGGTAGAGCCGCTACTGGCCTCATCCATTGTCTGGTTCGATGCTTTCGTCACCAATGTTGACCGCACGCCGCGCAATACGAATATGCTGTTATGGCACAAACGCCTGTGGCTGATAGATAACGGGGCTTCACTCTACTTCCACCATACCTGGACAGATTATATGAAGCAGAGCCACAGCCCGTTTAAGCCAATCAAAGACCATGTGTTGTTGCCCTTCGCGAGCGACTTGAGCGAGGCTGACGCATTGATGCGCAGTCGCTTGACTCCGGGAACCATTGAAGAGATCGTCAACACCGTCCCCACTTCCTGGCTGGGTACTGAAACACCTTTCAAAACGACTGATGAACTCCGCGAGGCGTATTACGATTACCTGCTGAGCCGGTTGGCGTCGGCGAATGTCTTCGTAAAGGAGGCAATGGATGCACGTGCGCAGCTCGTTTGATTACGCTATTATCCGCGTTGTCCCTCGCGTCGAGCGCGGTGAATGCATCAACGTGGGCATTATTCTCATTTGCCGCACGCGCCGCTTCCTGGGTGCGCTCATCGAACTTGACGCGCAACGTCTGCTCGCTCTGGCACCCGATTGCGACATGGCACTGATAGAGGAACACCTTGCCACGATTCCACGTATCTGTAAGGGTGGTGCAGAGGCGGGCTATATCGGTCAACTCTCGCAATCTGAGCGTTTCCACTGGCTCGTCGCGCCGCGCAGCACCATCATTCAGACCGCACCCACCCATTCCGGTCTCTGCACCGATCCCGCTGCAACTCTCGAACATCTGATGGAGACAATGGTGCGCCTGTCGCCTCCATCATCGCACGAACATTCTTTGTAAAATGACTGGCACATTGCTCCGCTCCTGCCCTGGGTGCGCTGAAGCGGACCCCTACAAAATAATACCTAAACTCAGCAGACAAACTGCCGATACTATAGAGGTATGGCATAAAAACCGGGTGCCATTGTCCCGACATGTATTATTCCTATCGTTCCTTTTTAGTATGATCCTTCTAGTACCCCCTGCGCGTGCAATACGCAATGAAAGGAACCTGCCCATGCCACGGCATTCCTCACGTCATAAAAACAGACCCGGCGATGCTTACCCCTTTTCACTTTCCTCGTCCGCGAACAGCCTTTTTGATAAGCGTCTCGAATATGCACAACAAAGAGCGAGTCAGCCCCCCCAGGTAGATTTGACGGCTACAACGGCTCCAGAGATTACCTCGCTTGATGCGTTATTGTCAATGCGCATGCCTGATCCACAATGGGTTATTCCCGCATTGTTGCCCGTGGGTTTGACGCTGCTGACCGGTAGACTGGGGGTGGGCAAATCATGGCTGGCGCTCAGACTGGCCCTGGCAATTGCCACGAACACGCCGGTGCTGGATCACGCACCTGTTTCTCAGGGTTGCGTGTTGTACCTGGGGCTGGAAGAGACCCGTTACCGTACACGTGAACGCGCCGCAAAACTCTTGCAAGGACAGCTCGCACCCAATTCATTGAACATAGCTGATAGCTGGCATCCTCTGGCAGCGGGCGGCCTTGCCGATATCGAGGATTGGCTGGATGGACATGAGACAGCACGGTTAGTCGTGGTTGACCCTCTGATCAGCGTCTACGCGAGATCGCGAAGTCATCAGCGATATGCCAGCAAGGAGAGAGAAAGCCCGATCATGTTCCCACTCAAAGTCATAGCCGACATGCATCAGGTCGCCATCCTCGTCATTCAACACCTGGAACCGGCAAACACTCTTGATTTTGCGCATGATGCCGGTTTTGCCAGCAAAGCCACAGGCTCTATGGACATTGCCGACTGTACGTTGTTGCTCAAACACGAGCTGGAAACACAGGAAACGATGTTGCATGTCACAGGGCAACATATAACGGAGAAAGCTCTGAAAGTGTTTTAATTGGTCATTCATGAACAGTTGACCAATTAAAATATAGACGGCTATGATATCAGTAGGGGCCGATTTATCGTGCCGGGCGCCGATTTATCGGCCAATGGGACATCTGCCGATAAATCGGCGCCCGGCACGATAAATCGGCCCCTACTGATACCCGAAAGGATGCTAAATAAGGAGACTGGTATGTTTAGACGGAAACGCTCGCAGGATGAAATTTTCGCGGACTTTGGCTGGTGGGATAAAGGCTGCTTTCTTGGGCAAATGACGGGTGATCGCTGCGATTATATTCAATCCTGCGTTGAGAGGGTATTTGGCCCGAACGCGCTGGGGCAGCAAGAAATCCTGGAGGTGGGCAGCGGCGGAGGTCTTATCTGCGAACAACTGGCGCAACGTGGCGTTATGATGGTAGGTATTGACCCCTCGAAAGGAGCATTGGAAACGGCCCGTGTCCATGCTCAGCAGAACGGTTTAGGCCAGAGCATTCATTATCAACAGGGCTACGCGGAGGAATTGCCCTACGCGGATGGCTGTTTCTCTGTCATTGTTTGTCTCGATGTGCTGGAGCATGTGCGCGACCTCGCGGCTACCATTCGAGAAGTTGCGCGTGTGCTGGCACCGGGCGGCGTTTTCGTCTTCGATACGATCAATCGCACGTTGCTGGCACGAGCGATTTTGATCTGGTACGGCGAACACTTTCCGAGCGGTGGCCTTACCCCTGGCATTCATCACTATGCCGATTTCATCAAGCCAGCCGAATTGCGGGCGGAACTGACGAGAAGCGCACTTTCGGTGC
>DATGJV010000303.1:0-3705 GCA_035295005.1 Ktedonobacteraceae bacterium
CGGTCTGTTGACATACGGGCTTTGCAGCAACCGCCCGCTCTCTACCTGCAACGCTAACCGTTACTCGTCCCTGCATCGCTTTTATTTATGCAGTTTTTTGTTCAATGGTTAATGTATACCATTGATGTTGATGATTGCCAAGGGTTTTGGGAAATTAGTTTTTTCCCTATTTCATCCACTACGTTGGGATTTCCGTGAATACGTATTCCGTTTTGCCTTAAAAGGACTAATAACGGTTCAATGGATAAGACTGATGCGAACCCTGGTTCAGCCACCTGGTCTTCATTCGATAAAGATTCTACAAAAATACCTAAAAGAAAATCATATTCACTTATTACTGGACCACCACTAAACCCGTCTCTAGGAATTGGTGAGATAACAAAATGGGGATGAGGACAATTATATTTGTCGATAACAGCATTTACTTCTCCTTGTACTGCTACTAAAATTGGTTCTTTCGAGAAAGGGATGGGCGGATACCCCAACATTAGCACCTTTGAAAGTACAAGCTCATCACCTAACCAATCGTCTAAATGTTCACCTAATGGAATAAAACTAGCTTTTTCCGCAGGTTGTCCCTCGCCATTGATAATCGTGACCTTTTCTGAAAAATGTTGTAACGAAAAGCTTGTTTTTAAGAGAGCTAAATCAATACGAGAATCAGAAGGATAGTAGATTTCATTGATGATGATATTATCATGAACAAATCTGCTTCCCGTGATAGATTCTATCACGTGATTCTCAATAACATGTCGGGCCGTCACCAGATATCCGTCGCCAATATGAAATCCTGCGCCACTTAAATAGTCACCTGCATCAGACTTAACGTTAATATGAACTATACAGTTGGCATACAGGTCATAGAATTTCTTCATGATTACCTCCTAATGAATTATCTAAGCTGCGTAAGAACGCAAATTTTTTTGCTCATTGCTACTTTTATGAGTTTAATATAGTGATGTAGTATCATATACGAGATATCAAATCCTTAGTAACAAGGCGTGTTCTTTTATACAACAAATGGTATGATAAAAAGCATACATTGCCTCAATTGCGCTGTATAATGGAATCAAGAGGTCCAAACATATTGGCCAGGAAATGAACAATACACAGTTCTTGCAGTTGGTCGAGCGTTATCACCTTGATTTAGAGGATTAGACATGAAAGACTACCACATCAACATCTTCTATAGTGAAGAGGACAGGGGATATATCGCCGACATTCCTGACCTGAAATATTGCTCTGCCTTCGGCAATACTCCTGAAGAGGCTCTGCGGGAAGTGCAAGTCGCGAAAGAAGCGTGGCTTGAAGCGGCTCGCGCCGAAGGAAAACCCATACCACCACCTCGCTATAAACCGGCGATTTACCAGGTAGCATACTAAGAATTGGCAACAATGAAGAGGTGTTTTACAGACGGGGACAGGTGGCACCTGTCCCCGTCTGTAAAACACCTCTTCATTGTTGTCAATTACTACCTCGACGAGAACGCCTGTATCCCCGTAATATCTCTTCCGACAATCAGAGACTGAACCGTATCGGTGCCTTCGTAGGTGAAGACGGCTTCGATGTCGGCGTGGTGGCGGGCAATGTGGTATTCGAGCAGAATACCGTTGCCGCCGAGCATCTCGCGGGCATCGGCCACAACTTCGCGGGCAAGGCGAGCGTTGTTCATTTTGGCGAGCGATGCCATAGCCGCCGTCATTTTGCCCTCTTCTTGCAGTTGACCGAGACGCAGACAGAGCAGTTGCATGGTCGTCACGCTGGCAAGCATGTTGGCGAGCTTGTTCTGGATAATCTGGTAACTGGCAAGCGGTTTGCCGAACTGGACGCGCTCCTGCGTATAGGCTCGTGCGATTTCGTAGGCGGCAACGGCATGACCCACGGCCTCCCAGGCAACACCGGAACGGGTCGCGGTCAACACGCTGCCAGTATCTTTGAAGCTACGGGACTTCGCGAGACGGTTCGCGGCTGGAACATGCACATCGGTCAGTTTGATGTCTGTCTGCCAGACAGCGCGTTTGGCAACTTTGCCCGTCATGACGGTTGGCTCAAAGCCAGGCATACCCTTCTCGACCAGAAATCCTCCCACGTTACCTTCGTCGTCACGCGCCCAGACGATCACGACATCAGCGAAGGATGCATTACCTATCCAACGTTTGGAGCCGTTGAGAATATACTCATCACCTACGCGATGAGCGCGAGTCTCCAGAGCTACGGCATCGGAACCATGATCTGGCTCCGTCAGAGCAAATGCGCCGATTTTCTCCATACGAGCCATTGCTGGCAACCATTGTTGCTTCTGCTCTTCCGAACCGAGCATAGCAAGAGAGGACATTGCCAGACCGGAGTGAACGCCAAAGAAGGTGCAGACGCTGGCATCGCCGCGAGCCAGTTCCAGCGCGATCAGTCCAGCAGCAACGTTGCTCATGCCGGGGCAACCATAGCCTTTTATGCTGCCACCCGCGATGTTCAACGCCGCCAGTTTGGGTATGATTTCAAAGGGGAACTCGGCTCGTTCCCAGTAATCGTTAATGATGGGAGTGACCTCTGTGTCGCAGAATTCATGCACTTTGTCGCGAACACTGCGCTCTTCCTCCGTTAAAAGTTCATCCATCAGGTAAAAATCTACCAGTGGCTGTTGTTTGATGTCGGTTGCCATATGGAATCTCCTTCCCATTCTGTAGGGGCCGATTTATCGCGCCCATCGCCGATTTATCGGCTTGTGTCACTTTTGCCGATAAATCGGCGATGGGCGCGATAAATCGGCCCCTACATTATCATTGCCGTATTTCATTGTTGGCGAAAGAGACGAGGGTGCGCTGAAGCGGACCCCTACTCTTCAATTGTGGTCAGATCGCCGGGTTCGATGCCCAGTTCACGGGCTTTCAGGACGCGGCGCATGATTTTGCCGGAACGGGTCTTGGGCAACGAAGCCACGAACTCCAGTTCGGATGGTGTGGCGATGGGGCCTAGCTCATGCCGGACATGTTCGATCAATTGGGCTTTAAGCGCATCACTCGGCGTCTGTCCAACTTTAAGCGTGACGAAGGCTTTGATAGCCTCGGCCTTGATCGGGTCGGGTTTCGAGATGACCCCTGCTTCCGCGACGGCGGGATGACTCACTAAGGCGCTTTCCACATCGGAGGTGCCGATACGATGTCCTGCTATATTCATCACGTCGTCGGCGCGACCAAGTACCGCGATATAGCCGTCCTCGTCTACGGTCGCCACATCACCTGCTGTGTAATACGGCGGCAACATGCGCCAGTAGTCGAGATAGCGGTCCCTATCGCCCCAGATGGTGCGGAACATTTGCGGCCACGATCCCTCTATAACAAGCAGCCCACCCTCATTTGGTTTCACTGGCTCACCGGCGCGGTTCAGCACCTTCACTGTATAGCCGGGGAGCGGTCTACCGGCCCGCCCGACACGCGCTTCCATGCAAGGCAATGTGCCAACGGTTGGCGCGGCAGTCTCCGTCTGCCACCAGTTGTCACAGATAATCACTCTGCCTTTCCCGACATGCTCATGTGTCCATAGATATGCCTCCGGGTTGAGCGGCTCACCAGCACAGACAAGGATGCGCAAACTTTCGATATTGTGCGCTTTGGGATAATCGGGGCCAAACTTCATGAACATACGCAGTGTGGTCGGCGCGGTAAACAGTTTCGTCCCGCCATATTTTTCGATGGTGGCCCAGACGAT
>DATGJV010000304.1:0-2418 GCA_035295005.1 Ktedonobacteraceae bacterium
GCAATGCCGGAACGAGTTCCGCCAACCATTCGGGTGAGGCCACGCAATCACTGTCAATGTATGCCAACACGTCGTACTTTGCCGCCTCTGCTCCCGTGTTGCGACTGATGGCAACCCCCTGTCGGCTTGCATGTTTGATTACATGAATAGGGCAACCTTGCATCTCCGGCTCCTGCACGAGCCTGTCTAGCATCGCCGCCGTTTCATCGGTCGAGGCGTCATCCACAACAATAATTTCGAGCAGGTGTTGTTGATAGTCCAGCGCGAAGAGGGAACGCAGGCAACGTTCAAGCTGAACTGCACGGTTATAGCTGGGGATGATGATAGAGACATTGGGCCACATTATCGGAGGCGATGCTGGCCCGGATTCCATTAAATCTTTGCGCCAAAGTTGTTGACATAACGCTTGAGCCTTCTGTGGTGATAGCGTAAGTGTTTGCGCAAGCTCTTCGCTGGTGTGTTCGCTTGCGCAGTATTGCAATGCTTGCCCAGCGAGGCGAGTGAGCTTGACCACGCGCAAGGGATAGCTGCTGATGGCAAGCGCACCAGCCTCATGCTGCATAATGCGTATGCCACGGGTGAGTCGGTAGCAGTTATGGGCCGGTGGGCGATATGGAGGCTTTGATTGCTTCATTAAACCTTCCTGTGTGTTTGGGACAGCATGCTCAATAATACGCTCGGCGTCACAAATTCGTATGTATCGCCCAGTTGTTGCACAACTTGTTTGAGCATCGAGGGATTCATCGTCCATGCCAGGATATAGACGTTCAAGAACAGGGGCCGCTTCCTGTGTGCCATTGTAGCATTCTTGATCAGGCGAATGGTATGCCGAACATTTCTTGCAAGGCCAAGATTGCGATAGATGGGAACGCCATTGCCGCTAAATGCTAATCGGTCTCTTCTTTTGCCCGCGCCGTGCAGAATACCAGTAAGTCCATAAGGCTGTAACGCGCTGGCAAATTGCTTGTGCAAACTGTCATCGGTAACAGCCATAAAAGTACCTCCAACATAGACAACGAGTGGAATGCCACTGCGCTGGAACAGATCGGCGTCCAGTAATTCGATGGTGGTGATGCCCATCTGCTGCATAGCTTGCCCGGTTTGTTGCAGAAAGGCGGGGAGTCGTTCGGAGGGCCAGCGTGAAGGAAACATGTAACCCGCTCCGCTCGGTCCCGCCACCAGTTCATCATTGGGCGAGGCGCTGTTCATATAGTAAGCCGCCAATGCTGGCATATCTTGCCCCAGCATGGGTGAAATTGTCCAGCCGATGGGAATGGAGCCGCGTGTGGGGTCGTTCCAGAGGCGGCGCATGTGATGCTGGCTAAACTGGATATTGTCGCCGTCGCTGATGGTGAACGAGACGTACACTTTTGAAGAATCTATTTGCGGTATTGCACGTGGCGTTGGTTTCGGAGTGGAGACCTCTTGCAGACTGGTCCACACCTCCAAATTGAAAAAGTGGTCGCTGGCGAGGACGGGTAAGCCAACCTCCGAGGTCAAACTGACGCCGCTGCTCTCATTTTGAAACCAGCCCAGGTGAACGGCTCCTGCTGGAAACGAATTTAGTATCTGTTTCATGAGTGCGTGTTCGCTGCGTAAACCATTCATATGATAGGGTACGACGTTGCGTGCATCGAGCCAGTACACGAATGTGCGTGTTGCCGTCAGAAATGAGCGCAGCCCGCCCGCGTTTTTTGGGTCAAGACCGGCCACGAGGCGCGATGAAGCCCCACTACGCAAATTTCGTAGGGCCCACTCGTAAGCCGCACCGCGACTTTTCCAGCGATAGGTGCGCAAATCTTCCAGTACTTTATACTGGCGCGTGCTTTGTAAACGTCGCGCCTGTACAGGGGAGACGACGAGAGCATCACGTTGACCCGCTATCGTCGTTGCGATATTGATGGAATCTGGTAAAGCCGGGTCGTAGATAACCATCCCTTGCAAGCACCTCGCGTAACTGTCTAGCAAGGCATCAAGTACAGTATCATTGTCGTTGGCAGAGGTAGTATGTGGCACTGAGTTAAAAACAGTGTCGAGCCAGAAGACATCATCATCATTCATAAAGAGGTATACCTGTGGCCGTGGACGATTGATCAAGCCAACAAATGTTGTAACGCTTATCTTCGTTTCAGTAGATGCTCTTCGAATGTCGTAGACAGTCAACTCCTGTGGTGTCTGAAAAGCAGGGAGTAGTTTCCCTGTAGACCAATCGAGGCCCGCGACTTCTGTACTGCTCATGAGTTCATAGGGCTTCCTGTAGTGTGTTTTTTCCCGCAAGAACGCTTCCAGTATAGCATCTGGGTACAATGCAATGGGTAAAAAAGCTGTTAGTTTTCCGCACACCGACAAATATAGTAGCAGTTGTGAGATATTTGGCCGATGCTAACAAATTCAGAAGCTTTTTTCACACAAGTACCA
>DATGJV010000305.1:0-6524 GCA_035295005.1 Ktedonobacteraceae bacterium
TTCCTTGAAGGTGCCTCGTTCGATAATCTGTCCTTGTTGCATGACCATAATTTCATCAACATTGCCAAGCGTACTCAAGCGGTGAGAAATCGTAAATACTGTACGCCCAACAATGAGTGTGTTCAGGGCATGCATTACCTCAGACTCTGCCTCGACATCAAGATTTGCCGTAGGCTCATCAAGAATAAGAATAGGGGTATCACGCAGAATAGCACGGGCAATCGCCAATCGTTGTCGCTGCCCTGCCGAGAAATTATTGCCCTGTTCCCGCACATTGGTTTCATAGCCGTCCGGCAGCCTCATGATGGTATCATGAATGTTCGCTTTGACGCAAGCATCAATAACTTCTTCCAACGATACACCGGGTCGCCCAATCTCTAGGTTTTCGCGAATTGAGCCTTCGAAGAGTATCGAATCCTGCAAAACCACGCTGATATTCTGCCTCAGTATTTCCAAAGGATAATTGGCTGCGTCTATGCCATCAATTTTAATCGCACCATGCTCAAGCTCGTAGAAGCGGGGAATTAGCTTGACCAACGTGGTTTTGCCACTGCCCGAATAACCGACAAGAGCAACTTTGCGTCCTGCCGGGATATGCAGATTGATTCCCTTCAACACAGGTCGGTCTTGTGTATAGCCAAACACCACCTGTTCAAACGTGATTTCCCCTTTGAGTCTGATGGGGCCATGATACGGTTCTACCGTGTCAGACACTTCTGGAGCCTGATCGAAGACCTCCTGGATGCGTTCTGCACCGGAAGCGGCGTTACTAGCCAGCGTGGTCAACTTTGAAAGATCACGCATCGGCTGATACAGCATTTTGAGATAGGTCAGAAACAGAATGAGGGTTCCTACATCAATCGTCGAGGCACCGATGGTGATAAAGCCGAAACTGAAACCATTGCCAGCCGCGACGTAGCCACCAATACCAACTACAACAAGCGTTCCAAACACCACCAGAACCGAAACGAGAGGCGTGAACTGAGCTTGCAACCGTCCCGCTCGCATTCCCGCTTTACGATAAGAGGCGACATGCGTTCCAAAACGTTTGTTTTCACGTCTCTCGAGCGTATAGGCGCGAATGACGGTCAGGGCATTAATATCCTCAGTTGCCACATCACCAATTTTGCCCGCGGCTTTTGCCTGTTTGCGTGCAGCCGCTTTGATTCCGCTTGTGTAGCTCAGGACGAGCAGCATCAGTACAGGTGCAATCATGAGCGCGAGAAAAGTATATGGCGGACTAATAAAAAACATGACGATAGCGACACCAATAAGTGTGAGGATACCTGCCAGCAGGTCAACGATACCATCGTTGACCAGTTTCTCAATATCGGCGATATTGCCCGTCACACGCTGCACCAGATCGCCTTTTTTCTGTTTATCGTGCCAGTCTAATGAGATGCGTTGCAGGTGACCAAACAAATTTTCCCGTAACCGTGCGCTCAATCGCTGTGCGATGAAGGCAGCAAGAAATAATTCAACATATACCAGCAACGCACTCAACAAGCCAAACACTACCAGCATAATCAAGGAAAAGACGATGACCCCGATTGTACTGTGTTGGACAATCATTGGGTGCAGTACTGAATTGGGATCAGATGGTGTGGCTGGACAGGGAGCCGGAGGCGGCTGACTGGGTGGCTGGTTCGGTCCCAGTGGTCTCAACGATGGGTCCAGGAGCGGCGTATCGAACACTGATAATATGCCATTTAAAAAAGGAAATGTGCAGGCCGGATCAGAACCAGGATTATTAATTTTGCTGGGAATGAATTTTAGCGGCATAGCAGCTAACAAGTCACAACCAACCTGACCGACTGTCACCAACATCGCCAGCACGACCAGAAAGCGGTATCCTTTCATATTGCG
Organism: Ktedonobacteraceae bacterium; assembly: GCA_035295005.1. Lineage (GTDB taxonomy): Bacteria > Chloroflexota > Ktedonobacteria > Ktedonobacterales > Ktedonobacteraceae > DATGJV01. The sequence continues at coordinate 1,867 of DATGJV010000305.1, forward strand.
ATTGAGAAATTTAAAGAGAAAAAACATTGGATACTCCTCAATGTATAAGCGGCATACAGATACAATGGACTTCACTACTATGCAGTCATTCGCTCGCGAGTTGGAATGTTCAAACGACGTGCCATTTGTTGGGAGGCAACTTCAATGATGTGGCTGGCAACAAGTTCAGTTGCGTCCGGTACATGCCCAAAACTTGGAAAGTCGTTAATATCTACAATTATTGGACCGTCGGCTGACTCAACAATATCCAGTCCATAAATGTCCAGGCCGAATATTTCCCCGACACGCAGAGCAAGATTATGTATTTCTAAAGTAAGAGGAACAGAATGCTTATTTACCTCGATATCCGGGTGCAGGGGCGATCGTTTTGCAATGGCGGAGACATGGGTTCCAGCAACATAGAGTTTGATATCAAAATTGCTATTTTCTATATAATGTTGGGCCAGGAAAAAGCTGTTGCCTGCTTCTGCCATTTCTAATGCCGCAAGTTCGTTCGGGCTGTTTACCCGGTAGATGCCTCGACAAGAACTTCCGTTGGTAGGTTTTACTACCAGTGGATAATCCGCTTCTGGCACCAGGGTGAGCAATCCAGCATGTGCAATAAAGTATGTACGAGGCATCGGCAACCCGTGTGCCAGTGCGCGAGTAATAGCAATAGCTTTATCTCGCACCCACCTGATCGCCTGTGACTGGTTAATGGTTGGAATTCCTGCCGCTTCCGCCGCTTCAAGAATGCTTAACCCTGGGCCATCTGAGACAGTTTTTAGCACATACGCATCATAATCCGCCCTGATCATATCCGATAGACAGGTAATGCTTGATTGAGGTTCGTGCAAATCAACATCGTGTCCCCATTGCATGAGTTGATAGGCCACTGACATCGGCATCAGTTCATTTCGATATTGGGATTCAACAATATAACAAAAGCGCATTCTTTTCTCCTGAATTGGGTCCAAATGAACAGAAACGTATCCATTTAGATAGGAAATATGGGCATGAAAATCTCTTAACACATCTGTAAGAGCCGCCTATATGTGTCATACTGGGATATGACAACCTGATGAATTTTGACGTAAATGAGGCTCTCCCAACCTCACCTGTTCATTCTTTGTTAAGACAATTTATTTGAAGAACCGTTTCATGATTTTCATCAAACAGTATGATATTTACATTTAGATAGCGAGAAATATAACACAAAGGTACAGCTAAGACAAGATAGATAATCGGTAATAATACCTAATGACCCGGTGACAGCACGACATTGGTAAGTCTGATTTCAAAAGTTTGCTGGAAAAGCATAATGTTTTGTGATTAATCCAGGAAGTCAAGTCTAAGAGTCTTTTATAATCGCACTGCCATAGTTGAAAAGAAAAGACATGTTTCTGTAATTGGTTTGAATTACACAGCAAAAGACTTGACATTGGAATAACAATATGCTATATTGAATATAGCAAATCGCAATGACAACCTGGATTGTTCGTAATTGATGCCTCTACTTTGTTGTGGTACATCGTAAAATCTCGTGTCTCAAGTTGTCATATGGTATGATAAGTTTGATGATGATGAATAGCAGATATTTGTAGGCGCGTTGTCTCATTTTTGGAAGGATATGGCTATGTATATGCGCCATGCTCATCGAACGTCACGCGGATTCGCTCTTATCTTTTTAGGAGCAATTATTTTCGCGCTGTTTTCCCTTCTGTTTGCTGCCCATCCTGTCTCCGCGGCATCACAACATGTGGATATGATGGTGCTGAATACGGATATCGGCCCTGCCTCATTGCAATTCTTGACGAGCAGTATTGCCACGGCTGAAAAGGATGGGGCGCAGGCATTAGTTATCGAAATTGATAGCCCTGGTGGTGATATCACCTCCATGAAGTCAATGGTAGAGGCTGAGTTAAGTAGTACTGTTCCAATTATTGCCTATGTCTCGCCAACGGGAGGCTATGCAGCTTCTGCCGGTGCCTTTGTAGCACTCGCGGCGCAAGTGGTGGCGATGGCGCCCGCCACTCGTATTGGTGCCTCCAGCCCCATCAATAGCGACGGTAGCGATATTGGCAACACGCTCAAATCGAAGATCGAGAATGACCTTGTCGCCTCGATAACCGGCATCCAGAAACGTTATGGTCGCAACATTGATCTGGCGACACGGATGGTGACGAACGCTGCATCATATGATGATGCAACGGCAGAAAGCCAGGGAATCGTTGATCTGGGGGCCGCTAATCTGACCGATTTGCTCAACAGGGTTGATGGGCGTACAGTGAAACTCAATTCGGGTAGCGTGATGTTGCAAACGGCAGGAGATACTGTTGTAGACATTCAGCCAGGGTTCTGGAATTCGCTCTACGGCTTTATCATTGATCCAAACGTGACGTTTTTGCTGTTCGTTGTGGCCTTAGTCGGCATCTTCCTCGAAATCGCGCATCCCGGTGCTATATTTCCAGGTACAGTAGGTGGTATCGCCCTGATATTATTCCTGTTTGCCGCCGGTTCGCTCATGCCCAACTGGGCCGGATTAGCTTTGATGGTGCTGGCATTCGTGTTATTAGTCTTTGATTTGCGAATGCCCACCCATGGAGTTTTGACTGTTGGTGCTATCATTTCGCTCATCTTCGGGTCACTGATCTTCTTCAATAGCGGAGGACCATATAGTGGCCCGCAACTGAACCCATTAGTGCTTTATGTGATATCCGGCCTGATCGGTATCATGAGTTTTTCCCTGATTACCGTCATTGTACGAACGCAGCGGCACGCATTACCTTCAGGTGTAACGAGCATGATTGGCGCGAAAGCTATTGCGCTGACCCCATTGCTGCCAGAGGGGCGCGTCAACTATGGTGGTGAAAATTGGGCGGCAGTACTGGAAGGCACGACGCAATCGGTTGATGCGGGTGCAGAAGTGCAGATTGTTGCCGTCGAAGGTTTGCGTTTGCATGTGCAGCCACTTTATACCAGGTCTGCAATTGATACATTTTCAACCGCCTCTCCTGACTAGTGGGAGAGGACTCAAAGGAGGTCTTCAATGGATCCTATTCTCTTGAGTGTCATTGGTGTTATTGTTCTTATTCTTGTTTTTGTTGCACTCTCCGGTATTCGCGTTGTGCAGCAATACGAGCGTGGCGTGATTTTTGTCCTGGGCAGTTTGAAAGGTGCGAAAGGACCGGGAGTCTTCTGGGTTCCGCCGATCATTACACGCATGCTCAAGGTTGATTTGCGTATCGTTACCTTAACGGTGCCGCCGCAGGAAGTGATTACACGCGATAATGTGACCATTAAAGTAACTGCGGTATTGTACTTTTATGTCGTTGATCCAAACGCGGCCGTTGTGAATGTGATGAACTTCATGCAAGCGACGACGCAAATTGGTCAAACAACTTTACGTAATGTGCTTGGTCAGTCGGAACTTGATGAGTTGTTGCAACAACGCAACAAGATCAATCGTGAGTTGCAAACGATCATTGATGAGCATACCGAGCGGTGGGGCGTAAAAGTCACGGCAGTTGAAATCAAAGATATCGAGCTGCCGGTGACAATGCAGCGTGCGATGGCAAAACAGGCCGAGGCAGAGCGCGAGAAGCGTGCGAAGATCATTCATGCCGAAGGTGAACTGCAAGCTTCTACCCAGTTGGCACAGGCTGCGAACGTCATTGGTTCGGAATCGAGTGCGTTGCAACTGCGCTACCTGCAAACCCTCACGGAAATTGCCGTTGAGAAGAATTCAACGATCATTTTCCCTCTGCCCATTGATCTCATTGAGCCATTCATGGGCTTCGTGAAGCAGAAAACGACGCACGAGTTGCGCAGTAGCGATGCCCCACGCTACACGCCGCCTCTCTCGCCGGTGCCTGAGGATATCACGAAGAGTAATGGTTTGTAAGCGATAGACGATAGAGACCAGAGAAAAGTGAGTGTACATTCGCGCCGAATGCACACTCACTTTTCTCTGGTCTCTATCGTCTATATGCTTTCACCTTGCTTGATACGCAGGTAGTCGGCGCAGGTGCGATAGGTCTCTTCTGAGATGAGACCTTTGGACATGTAATGTACCAGCATAACATCCAGTTTTAAAATACTGATCAGGTTGTAGCCACGACGGTGGAGGCGTTCAGCCGCTCCATGTTCGCGGTCAACCAGGACAATGACATCCTTGACTTTCAAGTTGTTCTCTTCGAGTAACGCAGCCGTTTCAAGAATACTACTCCCTCTTGTAATCAAGTCATCAATGATCAAGACGGTATCGCCACTGGTAAAATGGCCTTCGATGCCGCGTTTACCGGTTCCTTCGGGGCGGCTCCGAGCGTAAATAAGCGGGATATTGGTTTCGAGCGAGTAGGCTGTTCCCAGTAGTAATCCACCCACGGGTACTCCTGCGACGACAGCAAAAGGATGAACTCGCGGACGGCGCAACGACTGTGCAAGCGTGATTTCTTGCTGCATCAGTTTACTGGCAACACGCAATGCCATCGGGTTGCTAATTAACACTTTGGGGTTAATGAAAATAGGCGAACTGACTGCCGATTCACTGACAGTGAAGTTGCCAAATTGTACCCCCCCCAGGTCATAGAGCGTTTGTGCCAACCACAAATTATCTAATGTCTGTTCTTTCATGGAAGGAAGCATTGCCGCCTTTCTGTGCTTTCTACATGTATTTG
>DATGJV010000306.1:0-2794 GCA_035295005.1 Ktedonobacteraceae bacterium
AGCTACTTACTCATGTTTGTCGCAGTTATCGGTACAACTATTGCCCCGTGGATGCAGTTTTACCAGCAGTCAGCAATCGCGGATAAACACATCGCCATCAAACACCTGAATTATGAGCGAATGGATACCTATGTGGGAGCATTTATTACCGATTCAGTGGCATTTTTCATTGTGGTCAGCACAGGAGCAACGCTCTTTATCCATCACATTCAAATTAATCAGGCCAGTGATGCGGCAGCGGCGCTCGGCCCGTTGGCCGGTAACTATGCAAAGCTATTGTTCGGCATTGGTCTGCTCAATGCCTCGTTGATGGCTGCCAGTGTATTGCCCCTCTCCACCGCTTATTCGATAGCCGAGGCATTCGGTTGGGAACGCGGCGTCGGGCGCAGTTGGAAAGAAGCTCCGCAGTTCCTGGCACTTTACACGTTCATCATTATTGTAGGTGCAGGTATTACTCTGTTTGTTCCAGCAGGGAGCCTTGTCTTTGTCCTCAACCTACCCAATGTGGTCGGAGGCATGCTGCTACCACTCATTCTGATCCTGATGATCATCCTCTGCAATGATCGTCGTTTGCTAGGCCGCTACGTTAACGGTCCCATCTTAAACGTAATTGCATGGATAACGACCATCGTCATGTCCGTATTGACATTGTTGATTATCGTGTCAACAGTGTTTCCGCAGGTGTTTGGAGGGTGAGTTTGCATACAACTTTTATTGTCCCTTTGTCAACTCTCCCAGCGCAAGGCGATTGGCAAGCTCCCGACTACTCAGCGCCGCGAGTTGTCGGGCCATTTTCGCTCTCTTGAGAGCGTCAATGAGAAAGTAGGCTCCTGCTGCAAGAGAAGGTATATAAAACAAGGCCCCATAGCTTATTAGAGGCGTAAAGGTTACGACAAGAGCTGTGACTCCCAGAATAGTAAAAAAGAGGCCCACAAGCACCTCCATCACAGTTGCGGGAAGACGAAAACGCCAGGGAATGGCCCCCTGTGCATATTGGAAAAGCTGCTTTCTCTCGGTACTCCGCCGAATTGATATTTCCTCCTGTGTTATGGGCTTATAGCCTCGTTTTATAGCAAGGATGCCTGTTATGAGCAAAAATATCCCCAAAAATAGGAAGAAAAGAATTGGTGGAATCGCGGTCAGGTTACGTGGAAGAAAGAGGATGCCAAAAGTACAAACAATCGTGAAACATCCTACTGACTCAATCAGATAAAGATATCCCTGAACGCGTTTCAAGCCACGTTGACGCCTGATGTGTTTGTAGTAATAAGCAGATTCTGGATTGGTTTCAAATTTCTGCCTACTCATAGGTGTCCCTTATCTTCAGATTCAGAGGTTTTTGTACTAAATACTGCTTAAAGAAATACATAATACTGTCCATAAAGATGCATGAACGTTCAAATTTGTGACAATCATTAGCGAATTGCAAAAGAGCCAGTTTTTGCATCACATCGGGAGAAGAAAGGCATGAAAGTTACTGGTGCCTTACGCTCCAAAACAGGAGATATGGATTGTTCGTTGCCGTGGACCGTCCAGCTCCACTAAAACGACGCGCTGCCATGTTCCCAGAAGCAAGCTGCTATTGCTAAAGGGAACGTTGACGGACGCGCCGATGATGGAGGAGAGAATGTGATCAGGTGCGTGTGCCGGGTCATGTGGATGGCGATAGTTTAACTGTGGTAACACATGGCGCAACGCATTCAGGAAATCACGGTCGGTACCTGGGTCCAAATCCGCGGTAGTAAGAGCACAGGTGGTGTGCGCGACAAAAATATTGCAGACACCATTTTCGACATGCATATCGCGCAACTGTGCCTCTACCGTGTCAGTGATATCTACCACTTCATCTTTACTTTTTGTCCTGACGGTTATTGTTCTCATAACGTTGACAGAAGTCACCTCACTTTCGGTATCAACGTAACTGCTACATCGTATACTATACAGTAAACAAACGGTAGTATGCAAAACGCAGGAAGGAATGGCACTTTATGACTGATAGCAACCAGAAAGAGAAAGCCACGCTATTTCGTTCTTTGCACACAGGGTCTTCTATCCTGGTGCTACCCAATGCATGGGACTCAGCCAGCGCGACTATTTTTGAGCAGGTCGGCTTTGCAGCAGTTGCCACGACCAGTTCAGGAGTCGCAGCCGCACTCGGTTATGCCGATGGGCAACATATTGGCAGGGATCTGTTGCTAGAAAGTACGGCCCGCATTGTTCGCGTTGTGGATTGTCCGGTGACTGTAGACATCGAGGCGGGTTATGGCAAGGAGATTGAGGAAGTTCTACAGACGGTCAAAGCCATTATTGAGGTGGGTGCGGTTGGCATCAACATTGAAGATTCGCGCACAGGCAAGGATGCATCACTGGTAGATAGCTCATTTCAGATTGAGCTGATACAGGCAATTCGCCAACTTGGCACCACTATGGATGTTCCTCTGGTAATCAACGCTCGTACCGACGTTTTTTTACCTGGAAGAGGTAATCCAACCAGTCAAGTAGACGAGGCAATTCGGCGTGCTAATGCTTATCGGCAGGCAGGTGCTGATTGTCTCTTTCCCATAGGAGTAAGCGATGCTAGCATCATTGCCAGGCTTGTACAGGCAATAGATGGCCCAATCAATATTCTCGCCAGTCCTGCGACTCCCTCCATACCAGAACTAGCGAAACTCGGCGTTGCACGTATTAGCTTCGGCGGCGGCCTTCTGCGAGCCATGCTGGGGCATCTTCGCGTAGTTGCCCAGGAACTACTTGGGCAGGGAACGTACTCAACCATGAGCCACGCAATGCTTTC
>DATGJV010000307.1:0-7764 GCA_035295005.1 Ktedonobacteraceae bacterium
TGCATGGTCGCCCGATGGCAAACGTATTGCGGCGGTGGATTTCAATGGCACAATAGCAATATTGGATGCAAACACTGGTCATCAACTGGCGAGCTATGATTCGCTCTCCAGTTCCATAGAGGGGGTAGCATGGTCGGCGGATGGCAAATATATCGCTGTTGGTACGCAGGGGAACAACAATGCCGAGGTCTGGGATATAGCAACCGGCAAGATGACCCAGAACTACACGAATCATACCGGCTCGGTAATCCAGGTGGCATGGTCGCCGGATAGTACGCTTGTTGCTTCGAGCAGTTTTGATGGCACCGTGCAAATTTGGAATGTTGCATCAGGAAAAACGCAGTTGACCTATAAAGCACTGAATGCTCCCGTCTGGTCAGTGGCATGGTCGCCGGATGGCAAGGAAATTGCTTCGGGAACAGGCGCTGCCGGGGCGGACTCTCCTGTGACCTCCGGCAATTCGGTAAAGGTCTGGAATGCTACAACCGGTCAAACGATGTTGACTTACAGCGGCAATCCTGCTACCAGTGAAGCCTATGCACTGGCATGGTCGCCTGATGGCAAATGGCTGGCATCCGGCGGCGATGATAAAACCGTACACGTCTGGAATGCTTCCACCGGCCAAACACTCGTTCTCTTTAAGGGCCATACCGACGTAATCTGGACTGTGGCATGGTCGCCCGATGGCAAAGAGCTTGCCTCTACCAGTCAGGATAGCACCGTCAGAATCTGGAAGGTGCCTTCTTAACATACGCGAGCCGATAAATCGGCGGTGGGCCGGTTCACCGCGCCCACCACCGATTTATCGGCTCGTGCCCCCGTGATATAGTTTTACCAGCGCAACCGTTCCTTCAAACTCACGAAGCGGTGGCTGCCAATGATAATGTGGTCAATAAGCTCGATATCCAGGTGAATGCCAGCCTCGACCAGTTGTTTGGTGACGGCGATATCCTCCGGTGATGGGGAGGGATCGCCGCTGGGGTGGTTGTGGCAAACGATCACACCGGGACAGTTGCGGATAACGGCTGGCCGAAATACCTCCGCTGCGCGTAGAACCGAACTATTAACTGTACCCTGGTAACGGTTGACGTTCTCAATGACCTGATTTTTGGTGTCAAGTACAATGATGCGCATTTGCTCGTGATCGAGGTACATCATATCCTGCATCACAAGGTTTGCCGCGTCGCTGGATGAGCGAATCTGGTAACGTTCCTCACTTTGCAGCATGCCCATACGCCGCCCAATCTCCAGTGCCGCCTTCAGTTGCGCCGTTTTTGCCATACCCAGTCCGTACTCGTTGCACAACTCGCTAAATTCTGCTCGCATCAATCCGGCCAACCCGCCATATTTTACCAGCAGCTTACTTGCCAGTTCAATCACATTATCCTGCGTTGTTCCAGTACGCAGGATAATTGCCAGCAACTCCGATGTTGAAAGTGCCTGTGAGCCATAATGTTGCAGCCGTTCGCGTGGTCGCTCGTCGTTTGGCATATCGTGTACCGTCGCGTGATACAGTATCTTTGCTGGTGTAGCAGGAGAGGCGGGGGCAATCGCGACACTTTTTTCGAGTGTGGGCATAGCGCGGGTGTACTCCTTCGCGTATGATGTGATGGCACCTATAATACATGCATATGCAATAAAACTCAAGAGGTAAAATTATCACAAGGTTTGGCTCTCTCCAGGCGTTATAGGGAATAGAGGCACCTGAAATGCTATGAAAAAACATATCTATGAATGAGGTAACTGCTCTTCCATACGAATTTGCCTGGCGATGAACAGTTAGCCAGTATGCCCAAAACCTCTTTCGGTTGTTCTGCGTGCCAGATAATGTATAATAATTCAGATTCAATACGCCAAATCTTGCTTGAAGAAAATGGTATCGCTTTCGCGAGATATATATAGATTGGAAATTTTATGCTACTCACTATATCACGGCTTGTAGGGTTGATGAGTTACCTGTATGATTGGATGCAAAGAACGCTTCAGCGCATGCACCGCTGGATGACGGACGCTTTAGAGGGAAGAACACAGAATAACAGTACCATAGCTTCACTTGATGGTGTGCGTGCCATTGCCTGTCTCACAGTCATTGGCTTTCATATTAGCTTGATTACCCGCGATACGCACCTCTGGAGTCCTACGGCACCGGGTGTATTGCATCATATTTTCAGTTCTATTGTGCTGGCTGGCGCGTCAGGAGTGACACTTTTCTTTGTGCTATCTGGCTTTTTGCTCTTCATGCCCTTCTGCAAGGCATTGTTGTTTGAGACAAAGTGGCCCTCGACGCTCGCTTTTTACCTGCGGCGTGCCTTTCGCATTCTCCCAGGCTATTATGTTGCGCTCTTATCTATCCTGTTGATATCGCATCCAGAATATTTACATGTCAATCACTGGCAGGATTTGACCCTGTTTTTCACGCTTTTTATGGATGCGACGCCGGGAACGTTTCAACAAATCAATGGGCCATTCTGGACACTGGCAGTTGAGTGGCAGTTTTACTTACTGTTACCTTTGCTCATGATCGCCTTTAGTCTGCTCATCTTGCGTATTCCCCGTCGCTGGCGCGTCTATGCGCTCGTCGCGTGTCTCGCAGGAGTTGTCGCGTGGGGCATCTGGTCACGCACGTGGGGTGCGTACTATGTCGCTCATTCGGCGCAGACGTTCCTGGTTCCTCGCCCTGTTTACAACGTGTTCCTGTTCTTCACGTATGGCTTTTCTGGCAAATACCTGGAAGATTTCGCAGTGGGGATGCTTGTAAGCCTCACGTACATCTCTGTAACACAGGCTGCCTCTCCTGGCAGGATCATCGGTGCCTTGCGGCGTCTCAGCATCTTGATCTTTATAGCCGGTCTTGTTGTCCTGATGTTGATGGCTCTCTGGCACTATAACGTGTGGTATTTCAATAGCTGGCCGTTCCTTGATGGGTTCTCCACGTATCTGTACAATACTATCAGCGAGGCAAGTCTTGCCGGAGGCTTTGGTCTCTGCATAATTGCTATTCTACTTGGCCCATTCTGGTTACGGCATCCCTTTGAGTGGTCGCCGCTGCGCTGGATCGGGCTGATTTCTTATAGCCTGTATATGTTGCATTTGCCACTGCTGATTTTCTTCATGGTGAACGTCGGCTACCATATGCAAGGGATAAATCGCTATTTTGGTATCAGCCTTTATTTGCTATGGACGCTCTGCGTTATTTTCCCCATCTCATTCCTCTCGTTTGTGCTGGTAGAAAAACCCTGGGTAGCACTGGGCAACAAACTGCTGAAGAAGGGTAAGGCGGATACAAAGCAGAAAGTGGAAAGTCGCAAGGAGCAAGCGGCGGAGAAACGGGCGACCGAGCGCGAACTGGTGAAGTGGTAGGGACAGCTTTGGTCTGTCCGCGTTTGGACGCATGGTAGTAATTCCAAACGTTGTCTGGTGAAGAAAAAGACTCGACATTGCTGCGCTCGTCTCGTTGGGCGTGCTAAAGCAAGCCCCTACGCGCCTGCGGGTGCATGGGCAACCCATGCACACGCAGGCGTGGGATCGGCTCATGCGCCCGCAGGCGCGTAGGGGTCCGCTTTAGCGCACCCTGGGCACGAGCCGCAGCGCTGTGCCAGTCAGCTAGTACTTCCGGTTCAGGGAAATTTTATAGTGAGTCCCACGCTGTCTTTGCATCGTCTAAATGAGTACATCTGCCATAGATTTCAATGAAATAGATAATGAGTGCTTCTATGCGGTTTGGTATGAATGTGGAAAGGAATGGCATGCAAAGAACAATAGTTGTGCGTACAATCTGGGTTGTGTATTGCTTTCTGGAAAGTTTATTTTTGCGCTTGTATCGTTGGATAGGGTATTTGCTGGGAGATACTAAGGATGCGCACAGGCAAAGTTCTATTGCCGTTCTTGATGGTGTGCGTGCTATTGCCTGTCTCATCGTGGTTGCCTATCATATTAGCTTAATCAGTCGTGATACGAATGTATGGGTACCGAACGATCCATCGCACCTTATTCTGAGTTCTATTGCGCTGGCGGGCGGGTCGGGCGTTACCCTCTTTTTTGTGCTTTCGGGCTTTTTGCTCTTTATGCCTTATGCGAAATCCCTCCTGTTCGATTCCACGTGGCCCGCGGCGCGTCTCTTTTACATGCGGCGCGTATTGCGCATTATTCCAGCGTATTATGCCTCGCTCTTCCTCATGATTTTATTATTTCACCAGGAGTATTTGCAGCGTGCGCACTGGCACGATTTATTCTTATTTCTGACCTTTTTCATGGATTCAAGTTCGGCCACATTTGAGAAGTTGAACGGCCCGTTCTGGACACTGGCGGTGGAATGGCAATTTTATTTGCTGTTGCCGCTGATGATGCTGGTTGTTGGCCTGATTGTGCGGCATGGCACCCTCAAGTGGCGCATGTGGAAGTTGACGTTGTGTTTGCTTGGTATCATTTGCTGGGGATTATGTTCTCGTTACCTGGGTATGTACTACACAGCAAATACCACACAGACATTCATCGTGCCGCGCCCTGTCATGAATGACGCGCTCTTTTTTCTCTACGGGCAGTCCGGCAAGTACCTGGAAGATTTCGCCGTTGGCATGTTCATCTGCATGTGCTATATCTACTCGCAACGTGTTGGTCCCGATCACCCATTCAGCGTTGGCATGCGCCGTGTCAGCTTCTGGTTATGGCGAGCAGGTATTGTGTTGCTGTTCTTCATGGCGATGTGGCATCTCGACTGGTTTTACGTCAACCACTGGACGTTCCTTGATGCGATCTCGCGCACCTATGGCTGGTTTAATTACTTTAACTGGCTGGGCGAAATATGTCTTGCGCTCGGCTTCGGGCTGTGCGTTATCGCTATCTTGTACGGTTCAGCCCATCTCCAGCATCCATTTACCTGGCGACCTTTACGCTGGATCGGCTTGATCTCGTTTAGCATGTATATGTGGCACTTGCCCCTGCTTATTATTGCAATGAACCTTGTCACCTATCACTTTGCGGCCTGGGGCGGTTATCGCATCTACGGTTTCTACTGGCTCTGGGTTTTGCTGGTGGTTATTCCAGTCTCATTCCTCATGTACATCTGGGTCGAGAAGCCGTGGATGAAGTTTGGTGATAAATTCCGGAGTCAGCCAGCAAAACCTGAGCCGATAAAGAGCGCACCTGCACCCGAAGATGTGAGTACTCCAGCTGAGCCAGTGTTTGCTGGTAGATAGAGAACTGGAGGCGCTTTCTCAGCGCCTCCTTTTTCATAAAATCAGTTCCCACGTTTCTCCGATGAGGTCGTGACCAAAGCTGTGATGTGCCTCCTCGGCGACAAGTTTAAACCCTGTTTTCTGGTAGATATGCCGCGCTTCCAGCAGAACGCTGTTCGTCCAGAGCATCAGTTTCTGATAACCACGGCGGCGAGCGAAGCGAATACACTCTTCCACAAGGCGGGTGCCTAGCCCCAGACCGCGTGCCTTCGGCTCGACCAGCAGGAGTCGGAGTTTGGCGACGGTTTCGCTGCTCTGCACGACAAATACAGAACCGACGATTTCCCCATTCATCTCTGCAATCCAGCAACGTTCTCTTTCTGGCTTGTAGTTGTTGATGAAATCCGCGACAATCTGGGCGACAAGCGCCTCGAAATGTTCGTCCCAGCCATACTCTTGAGCATACAGGGTACCGTGACGATGAGTAACCCATCCCATATCGCCAGGCTCATGGGAGCGGAGAAAAAAGGGTTCGGAATATTTGAGCCCTTTCGTGAGTACACTCTCTATCGTCTGCATGGCTTTCAACAGGCGCTGTTGCTCCTCTTCGCTCAGGTCGTTGAGCATCTCTGACACCTCATCGAGTGATCGCTGGTCGAGGAGGGTGAAGGCAGAAGTGCCTTCTGGAGTCAGTCGCAGGAGGCGTTGCCGTCCGTCGTTGTCGGGCCGAACTTTTTCAAGCAGCCCCTGTTGTTCGAGGCGGGCCAGAATACGACTCAGGTAGCCAGCATCAAGACCCAGTTCACGACACAGGTCGGAAGCCGTCACATGCTCTCGCTGACCAAGTTCAAATAAGATGCGAGCTTCGGTGAGAGTGTAGGGGCTATGCAACAATCCTTCACGCAGGACGCCGATCTGCCGTGTGAAAAAGCGGTTGAACTGCCGGACAGCACCAATTCTCTCTTCTGAGATTTTAGTCATCATACATGCAAGTCCTTCCTTGACAAAAGCAACTATCTTCCTGTTATTATCCAGTAAATAGTTGCTTTTGTCAAGTACATAGAAAAAGGAATGTATGAATGTCAGATTTCTATTTATCCCAGGCTCACCGTCCCTGTCAGCAGCAGGCTATTGCTGGCGGCGCATGGAATCTGTGGATTGGGGCCAATCTGTGCATGTGTGGCGTTGAATTTACCAGCGAGCGCACCCTGGAGCTTCGTATTCAGCGACTGCTGGATTGACTGGTCGTAGCTATCGTAGGGAATACTGATGAAGCCGAATAGCTTGAATGTGGTACTTAGCACCTTGACCGCTATATTGCCATTTGAGGTGGTTGGTGCCATTGTCGTGACCGCCGAACCGATATGGCCCCAGAAGGAGTCGTAGATATCGGAAGTGACGACGATCTGGTTGCCCTGGACGCTCACCTGTATGTTTTTGGCCGTCTGGCTACTGTTAACGGGAAAGCTGCCAATGGAGTTGCCGATAGATGCTATTGAGGTGGCAGGAATTTCAACGTAAGAGTTCTGATTTGTCGCAGGATCACTATTCTTCTCAACCAGATTACGTTGTTGCAGCGCCATTGGGCTAACAGGAGCATTTAAGCCGGAGGGTTGCGTCTGTGTCTGTGTCTGTCCCTGTGCCAGCGAAATGGGGAATTGCAGTCCCACATTCAAAGCGGCATCACCACAGGCGGCGGTTGTCTGAATGCTGTGAAGTTGCCCGAAAGGTATCTGGAAGGTTGAGATAGGGCCATTGACCAGTGTGGGGCTGCCGCTAACTGGTTTTGCTGTAACCGAAATACTCGATGCGCTGGCAACGCTAAAAGTGGTGAGTAGACTGGCATTGATAGGATGCGGGTCGCCCTGATAGAGACTCAATTGGAGGGAAGCAACCAGCCCGTTTGATTGTTTTGTGAGACCGGTCAGGGTTGCTGAAGGTTGGAACAACGTGGTTGCCATTATTTGCGCCCAGCTCCGGTCCTTCTGTGGCAGCGAGCCGACGATGCCGTTAATGGCATTATTGACCGCGCCGGGAACCATGTTGTTGATGTTGCTCTGAAAAAGAGGTTGCAATGTTCCCAGAGTAATATAAATGTTGGCGGCAACGGAAGTTGCCGGGTTCTGTTGCGTATTGCCCGGCACCGAGGTGCTGTTTGCGCTGACTGGCGTCACCATTAATGCAAGTAAGAGCAGCAGGAGCAGCGAAATCCAGCCGACTTGCAGGAACCGAATATATTTTTTATCTTTCATCGTTGTCTTCTCCATCTTAATTGGGCAACAACTTGTTGATGTCAATCGGGCCTTTAAAGCAGAGTGAAATGGGTACCGGCTGAGCGGCGATGCCCTGAATGGGCGGTGCCTGGATAAGCAGGACAAGCATCTCCGTATGCATACCGCAGCTAATAGTGCTGCTGGTGCGGGCAGAGATAAACTTGACATTTTTCAATTCAGTGCGCAAAGCGGGCATAACCGAACCAACCATCAACTGATTCATCGCCACTTGCATATTTCCTGCTGCGACGGCTCCGGCGTCCAGACCGTCGCGTTTGAGATGAGTGACGTTCAGTTGAATATTCTGCTGCTTATCA
>DATGJV010000308.1:0-2498 GCA_035295005.1 Ktedonobacteraceae bacterium
AGGAAGAGGGGTCGAGCTTCATAGCCATCCGTATGAGGAAGTCTTTATCGTACAGGAAGGCGAAGTCACATTTGTAGTTGGCGCAGAAACCCTGACTATCAATGGCGGCAATGTTGTCATTGTTCCTGCTCAGACACCCCACAAATTCACGAACTCAGGCACAACACCACTGCGTCAACTTAGCATCCATCCAACCAGAGAGATCATTACCACATGGCTGGAAGAGGGACTTGAGTAATCATTACATCCTGGCTGGACGTGTCATTTCGCAATGAAGCGGGCGCTACAAGAGCATCATGTTGACGATGTGTTCGACTTGCTTGACATGTTGCCGCTCATGGCGAGCCAGCCACTGCGCATAGAACAGCACGGTTCGCTCGAGTGGCTTTCCCGCACCCGTCACTGTCGCCGCACGGGACCAACCCTCGTGCGGCAACGGCTCCAGGACTGCCAGTAGATCGGCACGTTGTGTGGTAAAAGAGCGCAATGAGGGCCGGAATTCCAGTTCGAGATAATCTGTTTTTTTGATCCAGGTGAGGGGATTGACAGCACGCAGCGTCGGCCTGTCCCCGGCGATTATCGCTATGATGCAGTTGCCCCAGACATCAGCACACGCACGTAGATGGGCAAGCACATCGTTTGCGGACCATTCATCGTGGCTGAGAGGCGTATGCAATTGAGCCGGTGTCAGAACCTCGGTAAGCACAGCGATACGCCGGGGCGTTTCTGCAAGCAGGGTCAGAACTTGCTCAGGTGTGAGCGAGCTTTTGTTCACGGAAGATCATCTCCCATCTAACGGCGTGAGCCTGTGCCATAGAGGAAATAGTTCGCAGTTTCGCGCACGGCAACGTCGAGGCCAGCCCTGTCGCAGCGTGCGGCCAGATCGCCGGAATTGTAGAAATTCTTGACGATCTCAAAGGGGTGCCCATCATTGAGTTTGCGCAGCTGCATCACGTGAGTCGCTTCGCTACGCTTTTTTCTCACCTCTAAAAATCCACTGAACGCCATACTTATCATAAAACTGTCCATACGTTCCAAATGGCATATCGTGCAACTCTTGAAATCTCTCTTTTTCTGCTCCTTCTGCAAGTTTGTCAAAAACTACCTTTAACTCATCATATGTTCTACCGATAACAAATATGGCGAAGGTATTGCCTTGTTTTGGTTCAAATGCTGGGGATGCCATCCAGTCTGTGGCAGAAAATTCAAGAATACCGCTTTTGAGATGGGCATTGATAATCCTGTTGTGCTTTTCTGGCGGGAACTGGTCTTTCATAGGAGTATCGCCAAGCTTTGTAAGCGTTAACTCGCCACCAAGGCACTGTTGGTAAAAGGTCACTGCCTCTGCACAGTTGCCGTCAAATAAAAGAAATGGAGTACAATGCAACATATCTTTTCACCTCTTCGTTGAACTATACCATGCTCTTGCTCTCTATTATAGCAAAAAATGATGGGCGCTAGCTGGTTTTTATCTCTCTTGTGATGGGCTTGTTACCAGCACAATCAATTGTTCCCTCTTTATTCCAGTAGCGGATTGCGCGGCTGTTTCCTTCTTCGATCCCCAACACCATGTCGTTGGTATGGCTCACGCAGGATGGAAAGGCATCGTTCGCCGCATTATTCCGGCGATGGTTCAAACGATGCAGAATAGATATGGAAGTAATCCAGCAAATATCGTTGTTGGGGTTAGTCCCTGCCCTGGCCCTTGCTGTTACGAGGTGCGTCAAGATTTCATATCTACCCTCACGGAGGCATTTCCTGCAAAGGCAGGAGAATTTTTCTTGCCACAAGCCGATGGTTCCATGCATTTTGATATGTGGGCGGCGCTGCGCTGGCAATTACAGGACAGTGGAATACCTTTAGCGCAAGTTGAAGGCCCAACCATTTGTACTGCATGTTATGTGAATAAGTTTTACTCTCACCGGAAGGAACATGGAAAAACGGGGAGATTTGCTAGCATTATTGTATTGCATGCGTAAATCTGAGTTGGTATCTGTGAAATTTACTGTTTCCTGCTATAGATTTTCTCTTGCAACTGGTTGACCCTTGCCTCATCAGGCCAAACCAGTTGCATGCTTCTGAAGGTGTCTAAGACTTCGGAATACCTCTGCTGATGGCCGGTTGCCCAGGCGATTTCTTCAGCAGCATTCAGGTAGAGCCAGGCGGTATCCAGTTCTCTCTGGCGCACAGCTACCGAAGCGGCATAGTTTACGAACTCGGCCCGATTGGTTTCCAGGAGTCCTGGTTGAGGTCCTAGCTTACCCTGCTGTGTAAAAGACTTCCATGCTGCCCGATTTTGTCCGACATGTTTGTAGGTTAGACCTTCCCATAACAACAGGGTATTAGGTCCACTGTAGGCAAACTGAAAACAGGGGTCTTCTTCTGGCTGTACCGGGTACACATCTCGTGCTTTACTCAAGGTATTGAGCGCGTTTTCTTTCTGGTGACAGTAAGCATAGGAACCTGCCAGACCAGCAAGTAGGCGACCCTGTAGTAAT
>DATGJV010000309.1:0-4731 GCA_035295005.1 Ktedonobacteraceae bacterium
GTACGCCTCTTGCTGGGCGATGAGCCAGAGGCCGGATTAGAACTTGGTCTGCGCGAAGTTGGCGCAAAGCCCGTTCGTGGCCTCATACGCGATCTCGCGGGTGCGAACTTCAATGAGCAAACCTTGCGGGTAGTAGAGGACCTGATCGCCTTTTTGCGCCAGGACCACGTGCAGGTTCGCCTGTATACCCAGGGCTTTCTGCACGCCAAGTGCTACCTCTTCTATAGTGGCGGTGGCTTCGCACACTTTCTCCCACTTGCCGCCATCGTCGGCTCCTCAAATTTCACCCGCGCCGGTTTGCAGACCAACAAAGAACTGAACCTTGCCCACCGTGCCAATCTGGAGCCGGACGAGGTGAGCGCGGAACGAGTCAAAGGACTCCTCGAAAACAGCGACCGTAAACTGCTGAGCCAGATCGCCGAACCCGAACGCATGGTCGCTACCAACGTACCAGGCGTACTGGCAATCAACGAACTGGCAACATGGTACGACCGCCAGTGGGAGACCGCCCGTGATTTCAAGGACAACTTGATTGATCTGCTCGACTCCTCAAAATTCGGGCGCAAAGAATATTCCCCCTACCAGATTTACCTCAAAGCTATGTTCGAATACTTCCGCGATGACCTCGATAGTACAGCACAGAGCGAAACCAACGTGCGTTCCGCCGTGGAATTAAGCGAATTTCAGGAGGACGCCGTGCGCAAAGCCCGTAAAATACTGGCTCGTTACGACGGCGTGCTGATTGCCGATAGTGTCGGCCTCGGCAAGACATGGATTGGCAAAAAGCTCCTTGAAGATTACGCCTATCACCTGCGCTACAAAGCCGTTGTCATTTGTCCTGCCGCCCTGCGAAAAATGTGGGAGGATGAGCTACTCAGCGCCGGTATCGCCGCTCGCATTATCACACAGGAGATTCTTGGACGCGACGAGTTCGACATCCGCGACACCCAGGACGCCGATATTGTGCTGGTGGACGAGAGCCATAATTTCCGCAACCGTAACGCCCAACGCTACGAAAGCCTCGAACGTCTGTTGGCAGCCAACAATCGCCAGGGTGCCGTCAGCGGCGAACGCAAAAAACTGATCCTGCTTACCGCAACACCCATCAACAACACCGTCTTTGACCTCTACAATCAAGTCAACCTCTTTACCGGCGGCGACCGCAGCTATTTCGCCGCCGCCGGTATCGGCGACCTCCAACGTTATTTCATGATCGCTCGCCGCGCCAATCGCCAGCAGGATAGCGGCATCGCCCTCTTCAATTTGCTCGAAGAAGTCGTTATCCGTCGTACTCGCCCCTTCATCAAAGAAGCCTATCCCAACGCCACCATCAAAGGACAACCCATCAATTGGCCCGAACGCCGCCTCAAAACCATTCGCTACAATCTCGAAACTACCTACGATGGCATCTATGATCGCATTGTCAGCCGCGTCGAAGGTCTGAAAATGGCCCCCTATCGCCTCGAAACCTACAAAAAACAGGGCATCCAGCGCGACCAGTTCGAAGAAGGCCGCGAAGAAGCCCTCGTCGGTATCTTCAAGAGTCGCTACCTCAAACGCTTCGAAAGCAGCGTGGAAGCCTTCCGCATCAGTGTCAAGCGCGCACTGCAATTCCTGGAAACCTTTGAAAGCTACATCCTTGAGGGCAAAGTGCTTGACAGCGCAAGTTTTCAGCGTGCCATGCGTTTCCTCGCCAGTGAAGACGAAGAGGACGACGCTACTCCTGGCACACCCAGCACGCCCAGATCGCTCTCAGAAAGACTTGACGCCCACACCGAAGCTCGCGAATTCATCAATACTCTGCCCACGCTCGACGCCACTCTTTACGACCTCAAACGGCTGCACAACGATCTGCGCAAAGATACCACCGCCTTGAATGAAGTCTTGCAGAGCATCAATACAATTTCGCCCGCCAGAGATGCCAAACTCGCAACCCTCAAACAACTTCTCGCTGGCGAACTCAAAGGCCGCAAAGTCCTGCTATTCACCTATTACAAAGACACCGCTCGCTATCTCTACAATCAACTCTGCAGCGACGAACCGTCCACTCAACAATGGCGAGCCAGTGCAGGCAATCCTGATATTCGCCGTATGGATAGCGGAGCCGACGCCAGAGAACGCACCAGACTCGTCACCCACTTCGCGCCACATGCCAACAAACGCGACGATATCACCGGTACCACCGATGAGATAGACCTGCTCATTTCCACTGACGTGTTATCTGAAGGACAGAACTTGCAAGATTGCGGCGTCCTCATCAACTATGACCTGCACTGGAACCCGACCCGCATGGTTCAACGCGCCGGGCGCATTGACCGCATCGGCACCGACTTTTCCACCCTCTGGGTCATGAACATGTTTCCCGAAGACGGTCTGGAAAAGCTGCTTGGCCTCGTGGAAAGCCTCTCACAAAAAATCGCCGCCATTGACCAGAGCGGCTTTCTCGATGCCAGTATCCTCGGCGAGGTCGTTCATCCGCAAAACTTCAACACCCTTCGCCGCATCGAAGAGGAAGATGGTACCGTCGTAGAGGAGCAGGAGCAATTCGTCGAACTGGTCAGCAGTGAATTCCTCCTGCAACAACTCAAAAACTTGCTCGACAACGGTATGCGCCAGCAACTTGAAGAGCTACCCGACGGCATCCATAGCGGCCTCATTCGCCCTGGTGCCAGGGGCATTTTCTTCTACTTTACCGCCGGGGAAAAGAAACGTGGTAAAAAGACAGACAACAAACAACACTTCTGGCGCTATATTGACCTCTCCACTGATTGGCGCGGCGGAAGCATCGAAAATAACCGCTATGTCATCACCAATCTGATCCAGTGCCAGCCCGACACACCGCGTTTCGCCCCATCTGCCGGTGATGTTGACATCTTTTCTTTGCAGGAACAGGTCATCTCCTCCATCGTCAAATCATCTGCTGAACAGGTCGCCATCGAAGAGGCACCGAAACTCCTCGATCCCATTCAGCAAACCATCGCCACTATATTACGCAGCTACATCAACAGCACCACCATCAACCGTAAAGAGATCATCCTTGCCCTCCAACAGCTCAATCAACCCCAACCAGGCGTCTATATCAAAGCGTTACGAAAAGCCTACGAAGCTTTCAGTGCCACTAATCAAATCAACGAGTTACTTGCCTCGGTACAGCATATCGCCCAAACCGATAAACCTGCCATAACCCCTGACAATCAGGAAAGAATTCCAATCACCCGTGAAGACCTCAAACTCATTTGCTTTGACTATATATGGACCTGAAAGGTTCAAAATCGTTCACATGCACCTGACAATTTTTGTATGGATTCTGCAAAAACTGTCAGGCGCATGTGAACAATGCTCAAGGCGCAAAAGCATACAACAGCCCACCATTAGAAAGTGTGTAAGCCCCGAAGTAGAGAACACCATTGGAGATTGTGGCAGCACCTACGAACAGGTCATTGGTGTTTTGATATCTGAAGAGGGTGTTCCCCGTTTTCGTATTCACAGCGATGATGAACGGGCCTTCCCCAATGACAGCCACCCCTTTGACGACCATGATCGCGGCATAGAGAGCGCCATCAGTCATACAATGTCGCCAGATGAAGGCTCCGGTTGCGGGATTGAGAGCATTCAGGCTGCCAGCGCATGTCTGCCCATTGATCGTCGCCTTATGGCTGCCGACATAAAGCGTGGTACCATCCCAGGCCGCCGGTACCTGGCTTCCAGAACAGGTTGAACAACCAATTCTGGTACTCCATAACGGCCCAGTATGGATAATTGTACGGTCAAAAGCGTAGAAGTAGCCATTTTTGTTTTCGACACCAATCATGTTGTGAAAAGTGCCGTTAATTGTAGCAGTGAACAATGTCGGTGTCGCGCCAAAATCACCATCACCTACCTGCTGTGAGGAAGGCACCTGCCAGGAACTGACGTATGAAAGGTCGGATGCATTGAGCTTGACAAGAGCTTCAGTATAGGGTTCCGAGGAACCACATGAGCCGCCATTGCCGGTGGCAATGTAGACCAATCCTGTGGATTCATCAATGGTCGGCGAGGCCCAGACACCACCACCGAGACAGCCATTGGGAACAACGTTAAAAGTATGCTCGATAGCCCCGGTCACGCCATTCATCTCCACGAGTTGCCCTTGCACCAGTGGACAATCGTCCAGGGAAGCCACTCCTTCATACACATTACCATTGTAGACTGCGGGCGAACTCCAGAGAAAATGGGAGGGCGATGAGCCAAGTGAAGTACTCCAGAGAACGGCACCCGTCGTAGCGTTGAGTGCGTACATATGGGCATCGCCACCTCCGAGATACAACACCTGAGTAGTTTTGCCGCCGATAACTGCCGAGGCTACTGTCGGCGAACTGATTACGCCGGTGTGATCCTGCTGACATTGACTGGAAGTTGTGCCGAGATTGGTGGCCCAGACAAAGTTTCCATTCAGATCGGTGGCGTGTTCATACCCATCTCTTGATCCCCAGTACACCAGACCATTCGAGACTATCGGTTGAGTAAAAACAGTGCCATTCGCACTGTGTGTCCATTTAACCTTCAGATTCGGAACCGTTTTTTTCGTAATGACAGTCTCTGTACTGTTGTACCCTGTGCGCCCATTACTTCCCATATAGGTCGTCCAATCGCCCGAAGTTGCAGGTGCGAGCTGATGTTTCGCTTGCGTAGGGGCAAGCAGACTTGCTGAAGCGGCGAAGCTCGTCGCACCGGTGAGATTAAAAACGGCGA
>DATGJV010000310.1:0-3976 GCA_035295005.1 Ktedonobacteraceae bacterium
ACCCTGCGATACTCGAGGTCTTCTGCCTTGTAGATACTGCCGAACCCACCTTCACCCACTTGCTCAAGGATGCGATAGCGTTGTGCGAAAAGAACACCAGGACGCAGTACTCCGGCAAACGTTCCCGTAAATCCGGCCATTCCATGAGGAAAAGATGTTTGCGCTATTGGCGATGGAGATGGTGAAGAAGCACCAAAGTAGCGACGACAGGCGGCACACGATGTCGCCTGTGCTGGAAGAGCAGCACCACACTGATCACAAAAGAGAGCCGAGGACATGTTTGCTACCCTGCCTTTCTCGCGGCCCATAGCTCGCTGCAGGTATGTTGCTAATCCTTCGCTAACAATCTGAATATAACGAATTGCTATTATCAATCATAGCATGGATTGTGATCATAATCAAGGCTTTTTCATATATTCTGATTGAACATATCTTTGGTAGAGCAAACCATTCTGTGCTACACTGGAGCATAAAGTAGAAAATATTCCCGATATCATGTTCTTGCAGCAGAAGTTTGTACGTAAAAAAGTAAACAACACCGCAAGAGGATGGCCTGTTATGCCTCCACGCCTCACCGATTGGGGCCTCGCGCTTACAGCAGCGTTGGCCTTCATAACTGGAATTATCAGCCTCATCAGTGGCCTCCCACAAGAATGGTTTATCTTCGCGCTACATGCGATTGCTGGTTTCTGGCTGCTGCTGTTCCTGTGGGGCAAACTGCGACGTGTCTGGCCCAGATTGATTCATCCCCGGCGCTGGGACCGCCGCACCATCTATGGCATGATGACGCTGCTGATTGTTACTCTGGTTGCTGGATCAGGCATCTGGTGGGTTGGCGGCGGTGTTTGGGACTTCGCCGGGTTTAATCTCTTGAACTGGCATATACTCCTCGGATTTGTCCTCACAGTTGCTCTCGCATCTCACATGTTCGCACGCGCCAAACGATTGCGCAAACGTGACATCGTGGGAAGGCGAAAAGCCTTGCATGCAGGTGCGTTGCTGCTGACAAGTGTTGCACTCTGGCCGGCACAACAGTTAGCAGACAGGATTCTGAATCTACCTGGGTCAAAAGAACGATTCACAGGTTCGCGTGAAAGTGGTAGCTACGCTGGGAACGCTTTTCCCTCTTCAAGTTGGGTCGCAGATTCGCCACGCCCAATTGATACACTGACATGGCGGCTCACACTAGACGGAGCAGTTCATACTTCACGCGACTTCTCTTATGATGAGCTTGTGACCGCCAGTGATACATTGGAAGCGACCCTCGATTGTACCGGCGGTTTCTACAGTACTCAACACTGGCAAGGAGTCCGTATTGGACACCTCCTCAATCAGGTAGGCATCCACAAAGATGCGATCGCCATAAGTTTCATTTCCGTGACAGGCTACCGTTGGAGTCTACCACTGGAGGAAGCTCGCAATGCGCTGCTAGCAACCCACGTAGAGTCAGAACCACTCTCGTATGAGCATGGTTTTCCTCTCCGCTTAGTTGCTCCAGGCCGTCGCGGCTTTGAATGGGTCAAATGGATCACGCAAATAGAAGTGCTGAGCGAGCCTGATCCTGGTCAGGTTATCAGTATCTTCACGAGTAGCTTCACCGACGCGGGACGTGGGAAGTAAAGAGGTTATCACACTGCATCCGCGCCCACCACCACACCCGGTACCTCAGTTTCATTCTCGGAATCGCTACGCTTTTTTGCACGGCGCATGGTGGATGCGGCATCACTGTCATGAATAGCCAGCGCAAAGACTGCTCCCACTAAAGCCAGAGCGGCGGCGGCCAGGAAAGCGGCGTGATAGGCATTCAGGTTGGGAAGGACAATGCCAGCCGTGTTGCGATAGGTTGTGCCAACGAGGCTGAGGACACTGCCAAGCACGGCAACACCCAGGGCTGCACCCAGTTGCCTCTGCGCGGTGTAAAGCGACGATGCACGTCCGGTATCAGTGGGCGAGATGGTTGCGAAGGCGGCTGCCTGTACAGGCAAGAAGGAATAGGCCATCCCCGCACCTAAAAAGAACATCAGCGCACGCAAGTACCACAGGCTTGTATCGCCTCCGACAAAGCACATAAGCGTCATGATAATGGCAACTCCCGCCAACCCACCAGCCATAAGTCGGCGCGGCCCAATTTTAGGATAGAGCCGGGCTACGATTTGCGTGGAGAGTACCACGCCAATTGCTTCGGGGAAGGTCGTCAGTCCAGAGGTGAAAGCCGAAACGCCACGTCCCTCCTGCAAAAACAATGGTACAGAGAAGAGAACACCCAGAAAACCGGCACTGGAAAAGAGGGCGACAAGGTTGGAGGTGCGGAATATTCTATCACTGAACAGGCGCAGGTCAACCATCGGCTCCCGCGTTCGTAGCTCGAAGACAACGAACACGCACAACATGATAAGACCTACCAGCATACTGCTGAGAATGCTGATTGAAGACCATCCATAAGATGGCCCCTCGCTCAGAGCATACATGAGAAGTGCAAGCCCGATTCCGGCCAGCAGAAAGCCCATCATATCGAAACGCCCGGCGGTTGATTCGCGATGTTCGGACAGGTAAAAGAGTCCAAACAGGCACGCGGCGATGCCTATAGGTACGTTCACATAAAATACCCAGCGCCACGACAACTGGTCTACCAGAAAACCGCCAAGTACCGGCCCCACGGCGGGTGCAATCACGGTCGGGATAATGAGGATACGCGAAACTGCGACACGCCGTTCAGGCGGAAATGTCCGATAGAGGATAGCGGTACCTACAGGAGTGAGTGCGCCGCCGGAAGCTCCCTGCAAAACCCGAAATATAACGAGCATCGTGAAGTTTTGCGCCAGGCCACAGAGGGCCGAAGATATGCTGAAGAGAGCCAGCGCGAGCAAAAAGATACGCTTTGTGCCGAAACGATCCCCCAACCAGCCGGAGGCTGGAATAACCACGGCGAGACTGACTAAATATCCCACCACTACTGCATCTATTGAGGTATTCGATACGCCTAACTGGCGTCCCAGCGAAGGCAGGGCCACGTTAACAATAGTCGAGTCCATGATACTCATGAACATGGCTGCGACAAAGACAATACTTACGCTTATTTCAGGGTTGAGCTTGAGGCGATGCATAAAATAAACTCCAAAGACCGAGATTATTACTGATAAGCTAAAACATACGAACAAAATAATGCCCATGATACGCTGTCAAACTTCATTCAACAGGTACAACATGACTCTTTGAGTCATGTTGTACCTGTTGAATGAAGTTTGACAGCGTATCAGGTTAGTTACGCAATATGTAAAACAATACGACCGCGTCCATGTCTACTTTGACTGATTTCCTGGGCTTTTCCGGCCTCATTGAGCGAGAAGACGGGGCCGACATACACTTTGATGTGGCCTTCGTCTATAAGCTGCCCAAACGTATTCAAGAGTTCAGTGGAAACCTGCGCTGAGAAGCGGGCGGTACGCACACCCTGCTCTTTCGCCTTTGCCTCGTCGGGCTGACCGGCAATAGAGATCAGTGTACCACCACGTTTGAGTGCGGGCAAAACACCTGCGAGGGCCTCACCGCCGACGGTATCAAATACCAGGTCTACATCGTGAACGGCATCCGCGACCTGCGTATGCGTATAGTCAATGACCGTCTCCGCACCCAGCGAACGCACGAAGTCAACATTACGTGCCGAAGCAGTGCTGATAACCTGCGCACCCTTCCAGTGAGCGAACTGAACGGCAAAGTTGCCAACACCACCGGCACCGCCGAGGATGAGGACACGCTGACCCGGTTGAAGCTTACCATAGTCGAAAAGGCCCTGCCACGCGGTAGTCGCGCCGACGGGAATAGTGGCGGCCTCATCAAAACTGAGCGAAGCCGGTTTCAACGCCAGTGTACTGGCAGGGGCAATGGCGTACTCAGCATAGGAACCCTGTGAACTGCGACCAAAGACTTCCTGTCCTGGCTGAAATGTCGTGACGCCGGAGCCAACTTTCGCCACCAC
>DATGJV010000311.1:0-8278 GCA_035295005.1 Ktedonobacteraceae bacterium
GCAGCCAGCGATTGTCACAGTGAGCCTCGCACTGCTGGCGGCATTGCAAGAAAGCCTCTCTCCAACGCATACTTTTTCTTCCTGGTCATCTCCTTTCACCCCTGACTACACAGCCGGGCATAGTGTAGGTGAGTACGCGGCACTCGTCGCGGCAGGCGCACTGGACCTGAGCGACACGGCGAGGCTTGTGCGCGAGCGGGGACGATTGATGCACCACGAGGGAACAGTTTGCCCCGGAGGCATGGCCGCGATAATTCGCATGGACGCGGACGCTCTGGAAGAGGTGTGCCAGGAGGCGACAGCAGAGGCATCTGCCAGCGCAACGAGTGGAACAGAGCCAACACATCCAGGGATGGGCAAAGTAATCATTGCCAATTTTAATGCACCGGGCCAAATTGTTATTTCGGGTGAGCAACATGCGTTACAGATAGCAATGGAACGAGCGAAGGCCCGTGGAGCAAAACGGGTAATACCGCTCGCGGTCAGTGGCGCATTCCATTCGCCTGTCATGCAACCGGCGGCAGGAACGCTGGCAGAGGCCATTCATGCAACGGCATTGCGCGATGCTCCTATACCTGTTATCAGCAATATTTCCGCAACGCCTTTGACCACAGCTTCGGCAATCACTGAGGAACTGGCGCAACAAATTGCCGCCCCGGTGCAGTGGACACGCACCATTGAGTACCTGGTGAACGCCGGTGTGAACGTTTTTATCGAGATAGGGCCGGGTGATACGCTAACTGGCCTGGTCAAACGTATTGCGAAAGATGTCACAACACTCAATGTTGGTACAATTGCCGATATTGAACAGGCAGTGCCACGGATACAAGAAATGGGCCTGGCGCATGATGTATAATAATCCTACCAGTTCGGGGTACTATTGCGAGTATCATGTGCAGTTGTCGGCGCAGGTACGTGAACATGTGGTATGCTGTTGGGAATGGACATCACTCATGTGAGGATGCCTGACCAATTGGGTATGATACTTGACATCGGCGTAAAAAATGCATATCTTTGCAGTAAGGCAGAAACGTGAAGCGCAACGTCACGGTCAGAGCTTCAGTAGTAAGAGCTGATTATCCCTGGATTAAGGGTATTCAGAAGGGAGCAAATACATGGTAGCTGAGCCGCTCGGAGTGGTGCGTGTTGCGCGTCAGGTGATTACAACGATTGTAATAAATACTGCATTACAAATTCCCGGAGTTGTCCGTATGGCCTACGAAGGGGATCAGTGGACGCGCCTGCTTGGACGCGAGGTGCCGAAACAAGGCGTCAGCTTGACAATCAAAGACAATACGCTCTCGGCCAATCTATACATTGTTGTCGCCTCTGGCGTCCACATCGTTGATGTGGGGGCTTCCGTCCAGGAAGAGGTATCTTCGGCAATCGAGCATATGATTGGGATGCAGGTGCGTGAAGTCAATGTCTATATTCAAGATGTCGCATAAACAGAACAGACGTAGAACTTTAGCAACAAGAAATATCGTTATGCAGCCCTCGCGAGCTTCACAGGCCACACGCGACGCGGTATAACCCACAACTATTCGAGGACACCATGCCCATAGGTATACGCAGACAAGCACGGATGATTGCTTTGCAAACACTCTACGAATACGATACCGCCCATCATACACCAGGGGAAGTATTGCAGCGTCACGCCGAAGAGCGCCATCTGCAACCAAAGGTGATGGAGTATGCCAGCGAGCTTGTCATAGGCGTCTGTGACCACCTTGCCGACATTGATGCACATATTCAGAGCGCGGCACGTGAGTGGCCCCTGCACCAGATGGCCCGTATTGATAAAAATATTCTCAGACTTGCAATCTACGAGATTCTGTTCAATAATACGGTACCAGCGAAGGCAGCGATTAACGAAGCAGTGGAACTCGCCAAACAATTTGGTAGCGACACCTCCAGCCGTTTCATTAATGGTGTCCTCGGCACTATATTTAATCGGGCGCAACAACAGCCCATCCCAAAAGCTGAAAGCGAGGTCAAATAATGGCAACTATTTCTGAGAGGCTCAAAAAAATCATTGTGGATCAACTTGGCGTGGACGAAAGCGAAGTCGTTCCCAGCGCATCTTTCGTCGAAGACCTGAACGCGGACTCTCTCGATCTTGTCGAACTGATCATGTCCCTAGAAGAGGAATTCAAACTCCAGATTTCGGACGAGGACGCCGAGAAGATCACAACGGTTCAAGAGGCCGAAGATTACATAGAAGAGCATTCGCGCTAATCTCTCCAACTGAAGAGGAAATTTGCTTCCAGTAGAGGATGATTCTGCCTACCTGGGTACAGTCATCCTCTGCTGGAAGCAATTTTTCTCTTCCCACATTTTTCATGTCACAATTCCCTTTCCCCATGCATCTTAGTAATCGTATATAATACTCATATGTACTGTTGGTCTGTATGAGGATTATTGCAAAGCGAAAAAGAGTTTGTGTAGCTTATGGAACCCATAACGCCTGCGGCCAAAGCGGTAGACGCGCTTATTTCCGAATATTACAAGCTGGTCTTCCATACCATCTATGGTCTGACAGGCGATTGGGAAGAGAGCCAGGACCTCACTCAGGAGACCTTCCAGAAGGCCCTGAAGGGGATTGACGATGCTCGCGCCGTGAGCGGGGAGGATTTTCATCCGCGAGCCTGGCTGTTGCGTATCGCCGTGAATACAGTGCGTATGCAGCATCGCCGACGCAACCTGTTTCGTTTCATTCCTTTCTCCTTTATACAAAAAGGGAAAGGGAAATCAGAAACGGTCGAGCAGGAGACGGACAGCGACTCGTTGACCATCCAGGCAGCGCCTGTGCAACCAGTGGGATATGGCGCAACGGAAAGCGCAGACCCCGCGGAGATGGTTGCCGAACGTGACGCCGTACAGCGCACGATGGCGCGTCTCTCGGAGCCGCTACGCGAATGTCTTTTGCTTTCGGTCCTGGGCGATTTCTCCTCTGGCGAGATTGCCTCGATGCTCGATTTGCAAGAAGCGGCGGTTCGTCAGCGACTGGCACGCGCTCGCAAACAGTTCCAGCAATTCTATGCGCTTGAAAGCGGTGAACAGTTGCCAGAGAGCAGCGCACCGGTTCATAGCATGGAAGAACACCTGGAGTCCCATAAGGCACAAAGTCACAAGGGTCAAACAAGCAAGCAAAAAAAAGGTGAGGAAGGCATGAAGAGTGCATCGCGGCCCGAAGAACGATACTTTTCAATGCACAGGGAATGGCCTTCACTTTCTCGGAGTACGTATGCAAAACGATTCAATTGAGAGCCTGATGCACCGTCATTATGGCAGTACGGCGCAATCGCCAGCTGGCTTAGAGCAACGGCTACATGCTTCTGTACACAATACAGTGGTGGAATCGCAGCGCCAGCAACTGGCAGCTGCCCGTATGCGAGCGCGACGTATAAGCCGGAGGCAAGCGATGCGTTTCGTTGCCTCAAATACTGGTACGGTCGGCATTGGCTTACTCAATATGGGCCTGGAGAGTTTGCAAGCCCTTGAGGATGCTCTGGTGGGTCAGGAGGCACCTCAGACAGCATACCCGTAACAATACCGTCTGCTTCCTGTGATCCATTGTTGTAACGACTTCGTAGTATAGTTTGAGTAACAGGTACAGTCATACACGACTGTTACAAAGATAAGCGAAACGGTTGTATTCTTTGTAGGTACATCCTTTAGACAGAAGAAAGGTACACATCATGTTTGGATTTCATGCACCGGAGTTAATTATCATCCTCGTCATTGCCCTGCTTATTTTTGGCCCTAAGAAGCTGCCAGAAATGGGTTCCTCAATCGGCAGGAGCATCAAAGAATTCCGCAAGGGTATGAGTGAAATCTCACATCCAAAAGAGGAAGAGGATGATGAAGAGGATGTCAGGCCCCCTAAGGCCAAAGCCATTGAGCGCGAGAGTGTCTCGCGAGAGGCAGGTGCCGGTTTCGAGAGCGTGACCGTTGAAAAAGAAGTTGACACCAAACCCATCAATAGTGAAGCGTCTCGCGTAGAGTCACATGTTGACTGATTCGTACTGTCGTCCCTGCTTGGAGAAAATATATGGCAACAAATAAAACAAAAGAGCAGGACATTCTTTCGTCACTCTGGGACGATGATGATGAGGATAGTGCTAACGATCCCAGCGCGATGACGCTGGTAGATCACCTGGAAGAACTGCGCTGGCGTATTTTCAAATCAATTATCGCCATCGCAGTAGCTTCAATCATAGCTTTTGTTTTCCGGGAACAGATCATTCAAATTCTGACGTACCCGTTGCCTGCAGCACAGGCTGATGTGTTGGGTAAAGACCACAAGCTCATTGTTACCGGCCTGATGGAAGGCTTCACCGTCTACTTGATGATATCCGTTGCGGTGGGATTTATTATCTCACTGCCCGTGATACTGTATCAGCTGTGGGCCTTTATCGCACCGGCTCTGTATGAGAAAGAGAAAAAGTATGCTGTCCCATTCATTCTTCTGGGCATCATCCTTTTCGTGATGGGTGTGAGTTTAGGGTACGTTGTGCTGCGCTATCCAATTCAGTGGTTGGTCACGTTCGCCGCGAATAGTTTCAACGAGCTGATTACGGCTGGGAGTTACTTCACGTTTGTCGCGTTTTTCATGCTGGCCTTTGGTATTGTCTTTGAGATACCACTGGTGCTAACATTCCTGGCGCAGGTTGAGCTTATCACCGCCAAAACGCTGACAAAGAAACGGGCGGCCACGCACGTCGGCATGTGGATTGCCTCAACATTCCTCACGCCTGGCGCTGACATCTACAGTCCCATTTTCCTGGGTGTTGCAATGTCCTTTTTGTTCGAACTCTCGATCATTTTCATCAAATTTACGACAAGGAAGAAAGTAGCTGTGGAGTAGCACAAACGTAAGATACATTTCGACCAGCGCCATTTGCAAAAGGAATGCCCCAACGATACGATAAAGTCGTGTGGCTAACGACTTTACCGTATCGTTGGGGCATTCCTTTTTTGCGTGGAGTTCGGGGCGCGATCACAGGGGCAAAGAGGGCGCGATAAATCGGGCCCCTACGGGGTTCGTTCCATTTCGTCTTTCGCAAGGATGTGCATTCGCCCGAATCTTCCCCACAGGGTCAGAATTGCCAGCAGATAGCAGATGGCGGCACCGATGAAAAGTGGAGGGTAGCCGAATTGTACAATGATGAAGCCGCCTAGTGAGGCGGTGATGGCGTTGGCAACCTGAAAACCCGCTTGATAGCTGCTGTTTGCCAGGCCGCGAAAGTGCCTGGGAGCAGCTTCCATCGAAAAGACCTGCAATATACCCATGCACATATCCATCAGAGGTTGGCGGGAGAGATAGAAGAGAGCGACCAGGGGCAGGAGCGGCGTCAAACCGAGCGCCACCAGCAGGGGAATGCTCGCCAGTTCGGTCAGCACAATGCTATTTACTCTGCCAATACGCACAGCTAATAACGGCGCAACAAGTGTCATGAGGGCTGTTAGCGTTGTCGCACCACCATCAATCAGACCAAAGAGGGCGGATGATGCACCCAGGTGCTGCACAAAAAAGAGATTGGCATACGGAACAAATAAACCCGCGCCCAATCCGATCAATACCTGCACCAGGGTCAACAAAAAAACAGGACTGGCAATAATCGCGCTCACAGGCACGTTCCGCGCCTGTTGCAGTCGCTCCCGTAGGGGGATATTGGCTCCCATGGGGTGGGACGGGTGGTCGTTGCTCATGAAAAAGAGGGGGATGAAGCTTGGACCAGCGATGATACCGGCGAAGAGCAGAGCGAACTGGTAGGATCGTGGGTCAGGCTGGTTTGCCAGCAATAGCGCGAACCACGATGGGAGAGGAGCCATCAACCACGCTGTACCGCGAAACCAGATGGGCAAGGCTCCGCCCAGTATTTTCCCCACGACGATGGTGACGAGGCCAAGCACGATATTGACGCTGAAGAGGTGCGGTCGTTCATCGAGTGTGCTATTAGCGGTAAGAAAAGGAGCGTTGACGACGAGTTGAAAAGCAGCACCCACCCCGGCGATAAAACCACTGGCGAGCAGCGAGAAAGGCTGGCGAAAGAGAATTTGTCCGATACCGGCCACGCCAATCAGGACGCTTGACCAGATTAAGATAGATTTGCCGCTGAAGCGATCAACACAGATACCGGCGGGGAAAATGGCGATACCGGCCCCAATTGTGGCAACAAAAAGGACAACCCCGATGAAATCGGGGCCATACCCAAGCGAAACGATATAGAGATTGTACAATACCAGGAATATACCCGCGGTAACTCCGCTCAGCGCATTGCTAATCAGGTACAGGCGAGCATTGCGCCGGAAGCGCCCAAACTGCCGGGCATACTGGACAAACGCACCTTCATGTGGCGTGGAAATTTCCTCCCTTGTATCTTATTCTGGTGGAAACGAGGTAGCCAGTATCGAGACGTGCAAAACAGTTTTGGAAACAAGGTCGCCAGGCACACAATCCCGCGGATTGCGTACCCTGGCGACCTCAGCAATCATTCACAAACTCTGGCCCCTTGCTAGGAGGTACTTGAGCCACCTTCGCTATTTCCCGACACCGATACCTCGACAGGTTCTTCTTTGATCTCCGAGACGTGGATAGCGCCTGAATAGCCTTCACCGACGCCAGTCTCAGCGGTTGGAATTTTCCCTTCTACCAGCATGCGGTAGCCGGGACTTTTGAAGCCCACTCCCTCTTCCTCCAGTACGGAAAGTTCGTGCCGGTGTGTCAATCCCGGTAAGAAGAAGGCTTTGACAATGGTCTTTGTCATCTGCGTGCGAGCGCGAAACTCTATCACGGCATCGGCGACGCGGTCGCTGCCATGTTCAATTTTATGGTCAATGTCACGCATGCGTGCCGGAACTTCAGCCACGGTACGTACAATTTTGTTATCCTGGTCCGTCGGTGCCGGTAAGTTGCCTTTAATTGCCGACTCCGTGGTTGTATTGACGCTCTCAACCGTCGGGCGCAACTTTTTGATCAGTTCCGTCTTCTCGCGCACCCATGCAAGGCCAAACATCAGCCCAAACGTGAGGCCGAGACCCAGCAGGACAAGTATCAGAAAGTAGAGCAGCAGAACAATGGCGGCTCCCTGTCCCAGAGGAGGTAGGGGATTGCTACTGGCAAGAACGTACTGCATGATTATTGCCCTCCAGCGCCAGCGCCAACATCCATTGCTTCCATCTGCTGCTTGCGGCGCTGCTCATAGCGCGATTTTGTGCGTCCTTTGCCCATAAACACACGCAGCATTTGTTGTCCGGCGATCACTGCTGCCGCGGCACGCACACTGGGGCCGACCGCGAACTCTTTCGTCAGTTGGGCAGTACTGCCAATAGTCGTTGCCGTCTGACCGGCTGTCTTCGCCGTATCCTTGACAATGCCCACTGTCTCCTGGACGGACGCGATCAGGGGTTTCAACTCATTGCGTACCGTTCTGATGGACTGAACGAGCATCAAAATGGCGTAGATGAGGAAACACGTAGATATCAGCGTCAGGGCCGCCAGGATAATCAGGGAGATATAGAGAACATCGAGCAAGAGACCAAAAATCCCAGCCAGGATGAAACCAGCAATAAGCAATACCAGGACGACAATCCCGATGATGGTAGCCGCCCGCTTTGCACCTTTCATAATGCACCTCTCAACAACTGTAATATATTTCGATGGGTATAGCTTGATTATAGCCCACATACCCAGGGTGTATGCAAGCGTTCGCGGACATACCTTATAAGCATACGCCAGGTATACGTTAAGTATGCCTCAAGTATCCTATCATGTACACGGATTGCAGAGGGTATTGGCTACAAAAACGCTGATTCGTTGGCGGAACTCTGTTAGTCGGCTGTTTCCCTTCTATGGATGCTCTCCTGTTTGTCACCTAAGCTCAAGCATGTGCGCGGGTCGCGGCGATGCCCTTTCCATGCAGAGACCCGCGCATCGCTTGAGAAGCGGTCCGGTGGGAAAACGACCCTCTACAACACCCTTTTTTCTCGCAAAAAACCACCCCAAAAAAAGAGACCCGCGCAAACGCTTGCATAAAGCCGCCTCCCATGCTATACTAGCAGGGTAGCAGGCTAAATGGCCGTCTTCCCGCTTGAGGGATTGAAATCTGCAAGTGCCTTAATCTTGCCCCATCCACCATCGGCGGCTAAATGGCTGTCTTCCCGCTTGAGGGATTGAAATCAAAAGTTCAGACCCGTCACTCTCAACGACGTGTTTGGCTAAATGGCCGTCTTCCCGCTTGAGGGATTGAAATTGCGCGGAATCGCTCTGTCT
>DATGJV010000312.1:0-2453 GCA_035295005.1 Ktedonobacteraceae bacterium
TGCAAGGATATAGTGATGAGTCTCGGCATAGTGCTTCAACGTCATGACCATGGGGAACCAGTTGACAAACCAGGGTTCCACATTGGTAGGTGTTGTAATGGGGACAATGGGTGAGAATGACGCATGAAACATAATCAGCTCCGGCTTGTAGCGGTCGAGATAAGCCGAGGTGATCTGGCCGTTATGAGCAATCCACTGGTCGTTCAAACCCCAGGTGTCAATATCATTCCAGTGAGAATAAAAGGGCAACAGGCCCGCCTCGGTAGTTGCCATCGTGTAGCCTTTACTGCTGTATTGCTGCAACATTGTAGCAACATCGTATTTGCCATCATGATAGTAGACATTCTGTGTATCAATGCTACTCTGATACGAGGCGAGGGCGAGGCACAATCCTCCGACAATGGCAAATAACATGAGTTTTGTGCGTTGATCGAACCACTTTAGCTCTGGCAAGCGGAATTCTTGCGTGATACCTTTTATCAGCAGGGGCCATGACATGCACACAATGGGCAGAATGGCGTACTGGAAGCGTGCATCGAAGTTCATTTCACTGGAGAGCAGAACCCAGATAACGGTGAAACCGAGGGTTGGAATCAACAAAAATACCGTTGGTTTGAGCGTTTTGCGCGAACGAAAACCGGCGATGATAGCGAAGGTAAAGGGACCAGACAGGTGAAGAACCGTCTTGATCGAGTCAATCAGGCTGGACATATAGAGATGTCCTCCGCCCTTTTTATAGAAGGGGTTAGGCAAAGGATAGCCAAAGTAGTGCCAGCGCCACAGGAAATAGGCACCACCAAGACTCAGAAATACCGCGATAAATGTGGCAACGACTCCGACCGAATGTTTGAGACCTTGCATATGCACGACTGCACAAAGCATGAATGTGGCTAAAATGACGCCTTCCGGCCTGATGAGACCGAGAATCAGCCCTGAAAGCGCGAATAGGAGCGGCATGATGCGTGGTCTATCAGGAGCAATCAGCTTGTTCGCGCAATACCATGTCAGGCAGGCGAACAGAGCGAAGAATGGTGTGCCAAAGTAGGCTGAGATATACGCCAGGGCTGGTCCAATCGCCAGGTAAGTGGCAGAGAATAATCCGGCCCAGCGGCTGCATTTATGCAGTTTCACAATCGTATAGTAGACGATCAGCACTGTCAATAAATGTGAGGCGATGCCGATAACGCGGGTAGCGATTTCCGCGGACAGCCCAATTTTGACCAGACTTGCCAGTACGACCATGAAGAGAAAGTCGGTGCCACCATCAACTGGAGGAGCGCCAGTATTCCAGGTTATACCATAGCCTTGCGCTATGTGGACAGCGTAGCGCATTAGCATAGCGGCGTCTTCAAATGGGAAACTGTTGAATTGCAAAACTCTGGTGACAAAGTAGCCAGTTACGACGATTGCGCCAGCGAGCGCCAGTAAGAATAGGCGATCTGGCGTAAAGAAGCCGGGCGGTCGCTCGTCCTGGAAAGATTCCAGCGTAATTGAGCGGAATTGTGTGCGCGTTTGCATAGGTAAAATCTCCTTTTTCAGCGATGTTGCACGGAATGCGTCATGACTATTTGCTGTTCAGGCACGGTACTGCTACTATTCAGGTGAAGCTCATGCCTGGGAAAGAGCATTGTATAAGCGTGCAGCAAATGCTCTTTGCTTTGCTTCCAGCTCAATGCTGTTTCGATGCGCTTCCGTCCAAAAGCGCCGAGTCGTATGCGCAACTGAGCATCATCGAGCAACGTTTCAATTTTTTCTGTGAACTCTTCAAGGTTATTGGGCGTTGCGTAGAGCGCGGCCCCTTGCGCGGAAAAGCGTGTCTCGGTGAGATCAAAGGCGACAATGGGTTTGTCCATTGCCATGTATTCCATTGTCTTGAGCATCGTACAGTACTCATTCAGGCCATTTTGTGGGTCGGGGCAAAGACCGATATCGGCGGTGCAGAGATAGCGGGTCATTTCCGCACTCTCTACCCAGTCGGTGAAATTGACATAATCATCGAGCCGTAGCGAGTGGGCAAGGGCTTGCAGTGTAGGGAGATGATCGCCACTACCCATCAATACTAGCGAGACATCCTGCCGTCCGCGCTGATAGATAAGCCTGTGCAGAGCATAAAGAGCATTCTCTACACCGTCCTGTATGCCCATTACGCCAAGATAGGCTAGCAGATACTCGTGCCCTTGTTTCAATGCCGGTTCGGGAGCGACTGGCTGCAAACGGGTGAGGTCGGGGCCGTTGCGTACCACCATCACTTTCTGTGGGGAACAACCTCCGCGATCGGTGGCATTCCATTTCTGCGAGAGGTTGGTGACAATGACCATATGCGCTGCATGGTACGAACACCATTCACAGGCTCGTAACATCTTGTGCAGGATGCGCAGACGGCCTTTGAACTTGACCTGAAACATTTCTGGTGCGAGGTCATGCTGGTCGAAGATATATTTTTTACCGAGCAA
>DATGJV010000313.1:0-2820 GCA_035295005.1 Ktedonobacteraceae bacterium
GTGCGGTACATGAACAACCCCAGGTTTTTCTCACCTGCCTCGGCCCCATATTCGTTGCCACGACACGAACAAAGAAACAGGCGATTGCTTGTTTGTTGCACAGCATTCAGAAGAGGGGAACCAGGCAGCGGCTTACAATCAAAACGTGAGGAGCGCACTCTGCTCCAGGCAACGCCAGTTTGAAAGCAGTCGAGGATACAGATAACATGAGAGGCACGGCTATTTGCCATCGCTTGACGGGCCAGTGAGAACAGGTGTAGGCCGGTGGCAGGTTGCCGGTATTGCGTGTTCGCGAGCGCAAGATACCCTTCTCCATTTGTTTCGTCCAGAAAGGCATGCCCTGCGAAATAGATGAAGACAATATCCCCCGGTCCAGCTATGTTCACGCACATTTGTGTGATCAGCGTTTCTACTAACTCGCGAGTGGCAAGTGTTCCCTGGATATGCTGCACATCAGCAGGGGACCAGTTACCACCTTTTGTATTGACCAGCCATTGTGCGATAGCTCGTGCATCCGTTTCGGCATACTGAAGTGGTTGAAAGGCAGCATCCGCATAGGAATTGATGCCGATAATCAGCCCCAGGCGTCGGCCCATACAGTTATTCTCCTTCAAACAACGAACACTCGAACATTATGAATAGCGTTGCTATTGTACGATACAAGGTGGCTATCCTGGCAAGGAATCAGGCTCAAACAAGTACTTTTGGAGGGTCAATGTATATGGTATACTGCAAAAAAATCCTTCATGTATTCTGTTGATGAGGAGAAAGTATTCGGTGCCGCGCATTATCGGGCTGACTGGCAATATCGCCTGTGGCAAAACCTCTATTGGGCATATGTTGCTGGCTTTGGGAGCTGAACGTTATATTGATGCGGACGCTGTTGTGCATGCGCTCTATGAACGTGGACAGCCCATTGCCATACAGGTAGCGGAAACGTTTGGTTCAGACGTTATCGCGGCAGATGGCAGTGTTGACCGTCAAGCATTAGGGGCAATTGTGTTTCACGATGCCCCGGCAATGCGTCGTCTTGAAACGATTGTGCATCCCGCCGTTGGGACAGCATTGACAAACGAACTGGCCCTTGTCAGCAGTACAGGTATCGCGATCATAGATGCCGTCAAATTGCTGGAAGGAAGTTCA
The DNA here is from genome assembly GCA_035295005.1 of Ktedonobacteraceae bacterium. GTDB lineage: Bacteria > Chloroflexota > Ktedonobacteria > Ktedonobacterales > Ktedonobacteraceae > DATGJV01. Next base: position 1,144 of record DATGJV010000313.1, read on the forward strand.
GGTGCGTTTTGTCAGAGTAAATGGATGGTTACCTGTACCGAAGAGCAAGAACTGGCGCGTCTCATGTCTCGTAATGGCTTGAGTGAAGAGGAAGCATGGGTACGCATCCACGCGCAACCCTCGGTCGAAAAACGATTACCTCTTGTTGATGAAGTCATTGATAATAGTGGCTCATTGGAAGAAACACGCGCTCAAGTGGCAGCCGCATTTGAACGGTTTGGAAGGCGATTTCCAGCGTAAGGCTTTCAAGTGTGAGCATTACCGTAAGAGCAACCGATCAGGAACAAGGTTCACAACCGGCCATTTGGTATCTTAATTCCAACTTTGCCAAAGTTGCCTGAACTATTGACAATGCTATGAATGATGCGTATAATCAGCCCAACCACAAATACTTTGGTCATAGTACAGATTTCAGTAATATGAAAGGACTGTTGAGATAAACTACTGTGTTTGTGATACGTTGATTTGTTAGAAAGTGCCCACCTCATCAGTTAAATTGGTGAGATTTGACAGATATCGGACGTATATATCGTATAAGAGAGGTATTAGCTCAATTGGGTTGATACCCATAGTTGTGGGCTCTCTCGGAAAACCGATAGGTTTGTATTTGTATTGTTGAAGGAGGCTAACTGCACATGCACAAAAGTTGGTCACGTATTTTTGTAGTTGCGATGGCGATTCCATTGCTACTCATGGTTCTCGCGGCCTGTGGTTCAGGCACCAGTGGAAACGGGAGTACCAGCACTGGTAATACGATTATTAAGATTGCTACAGAGTTGCCTGTATCTGGTAAGGACGAGAGTAGCGGTAAACCGGCTGAAAATGGTGCGCATTTGGCACTGGATGAGGCGAATGCAAATCATACGATTCAGGGATACACTCTCCAGTTTGTACCGAAGGACGATGTTGGTCTCGGCCAGATCCATGATCCCTCTGTCGGCCAGCAAAATGTTGAAGCGTTAGTTGGTGATGCCCTGGTTGCGGGCATTGTTGGACCGTTTAACAGTAATGTTGCACGAGCAGAGATGCCCGTTGCGAACCGCGCACCTATCGCGTTGATTAGCCCTGCGAACACCAATACCTGTCTGACGCAGAGTACGGCGGACACCGGTTGTACCGGTCCGAATTTACAGGTACCAACGCTTCGTCCTACGGGAAAAGTGACCTATTTCCGTATCGCGACCACCGATAACCACCAGGGTGGTGTAGGTGCCGATTACCTTTACAAGACGTTGAACTACAAATCTGCCTATGTCATTGACGATGCAGAGACCTATGGTATCGGTATTGCCAACGCTTTCATCAAAGAGTATGGAGTTGATGGCGGTAAAGTGCTGGGTCATAGCAGCGAGCCGGGTACTACCACTTCCTACTTGAACCTGTTGACGCAGGTCGCAGCAATGAAACCGGACGTCATCTACTTCGCTGGTCTCGACTCCACTGGCGGTATTCTGGTTCGCCAGCAAATGGAGAAGATTGCTGCGCTGAAGAACACACCGTATGCTGGTGGTGATGGACTGCAAACCAGTACGTTTGCCACAACTATCGGTGTCGGTTCTGGCGGCCCGGTTTATTCTACCGTTGCGGCTGCTAACGCTGATATCATTCCTTCCGCTCAAGCTTTCATCGCGAAGTACAAGAGTACGTATGGCGCTTCTCAGTACGGTGCCTATAGTG
>DATGJV010000314.1:0-4650 GCA_035295005.1 Ktedonobacteraceae bacterium
CGAAGAAAATTTAGAGGCCAAACTATTATGGTAGCCGAAGCACCCTTTGTAGTACGTATTCCCGCGCCGATGTATGCCGATATGCTGACACACGTCGTCGCGGGTTATCCCAACGAAACCTGTGGTATGTTAGCGAGCAAGAATGGCGAGGTCATCAAAAACTACCCGACCGCGAACGCCGCCGAACATCCCGATGATTTCTCCGAAATCAGTGCGCAGGACCTCCTGAGTATCGCTTACGATATTGACGAATACGACGGCGAGATGTATTCCTACTATCACTCTCACCCGCAGTCCGAAGCGTATCCTTCAGCACGTGATATCGCATGGGCCAAACGCAACAAGCTCTACTACATTATCTTTTCCCACCAGTACTACCCCGAACCTCCCTATGCCAGGGTCTTTCTCGTCCATGAGGATAATACTGTTGTCGAGGGGAAGATAGAAGTTATTTAGCAATGTTGAGACTGGAGCAGACAACCGGGCAACCCTCTATACAAAGGGTTGCCCGGTTGTCTACTTATTGGCCTTCAGTCAATCGCTGGTAGAGGTTCTGGATGGAACTTCCCGGTTCTACGCCGAGTTCCTCATGTAGTGAAGTGACACAACGCTGGTACTGGCGCAGCGACAGGCTGCGTTTCCCTTGTTTGAGGAAACAACGCATCAAACCATAATGGGCCTCTTCCAGGCAACTATCTATGGCAAGCATATGCTGCCAGTGCAGAATGCTCTCATCGTATTGCTCCAGACGCCAGTGAATGCGGGCAAGCTGCCTCCGTCCGTCCAGATAGAGTCGCTTCAATTCATCGCGTCTGAATGAACACCAGTTGCTATAGAACGACTGCACGTAATCGCCGTGGTACAACTCGACCATGCTCAGCAAAGCCTTGCGAGCGGCTTCGCCCTCTTTTGCCTGCGCATAATACTCACGAAAGGCATTGACATCGTACCAGATGGCGTGTCTGTCAAGAGTATAAGCACCACCCTGGTACAGCAAATAGGTCTCTCCCACCGTTTTGCGCAGGTAGAAGACGGTTGAACGAAATGTTTGATCCATTTGTTCATCAGCTTCGGGCCAGAGTAATTCGATAATTTGCTCTTTATGCATAGACGATTGCAATCGAGCAAAAAGAAGCAGAGTTCCATAGACCGTGCCATACGCCAACGTGTAATCTGAGTATCGCCGCGGAAGATAGAAGGTTCGCCCAATGCCAGTGCTTTTAATTGTACCGGGCATTGCTGAGACCGCAGCACAGCATGTGCCGGGGATTTTTCTGGCGAAGGTGGTTGAACAGAAAATGAAAGCGGCGCGTTCGCAGTGGAAGGCTCCTGTGTTGCTGGAACAGGCTGCTCCTGCGCCTCCGCTTCCATGTGGAGTGTGGTGCGTAGACTGCGATGTTCCGGCCTTGTTGTGATGAGTTCATATAGCTCCGGTAGCCGTTTCAGTTCAATCAGGACCGTCTGCTCGTATCCACTGCGTATGGTTGATGGTGTCAGCGCCTCTATACGGCGTATCGCTTCGTCCGTTTGTCCCTGTGTATGTAGACATGCTGCGAGGCGTAACTGGGATTGCAGCAGCTCGCGTTATTCAGCGTCGTTCGCGTGGGCGGGGTGGCAGCGCAATCCCTTGAACCATTGCTGTTCACACGCACAACCACGCATATCGCTGACGCATTTCAGGCGGAGTGTGAGATGCAGATGCTCGTCGCTCCACTGGAAGAGGTTCTCTATCGCCTTGTGCCTGCCGTGGGCGATCAGAAAGAACTTCGTCGCCGCATCCTTGCTGTCAAGCGCAATGTTCATAATTTGCGCCTGTGGGATGGAGCCGCGAACGATGGAGACCTTGTGGCACCCGCGATGGGCGAAGATGGTATGCTCCTGCACGAATGGCTACGCCTGGCGCAAATGCGCCAGGCCGCTCTCCAGCGTGCAGCCCTTACCTATGACGAGGAGCTTGCGGCAGCAAGGGCAGCGATTGCCGCCGGGGTTTCTGACAGGCACTTTCAACAAGGGCTGGCTCTGGCGAGTCCAGAATTGTTGAAAGAGCTGGAGCGCCCGCTTGCACAGGAGAACTGGCGTCCAACGAGCAAACTGGCACGCTCAAGCCTCCTGTATCTCACTCGCGCCGCGCTCAAAACGAGCCCACTGAGTACGTTTACGCGCATGGCCGTCTCAGATTTTGTTGTGCCGGTTCAGGATGCCTCCGCTGGACAGCGTTCTTCTGCGACTGGCGAGAAGACATCGCGGAACGGAGACCTGCACCGGGAGGTACGCATTGTGCGCATGCTGCCATCCGCATTGCTGGCGCTGATCGCTCGCCATCCAGACCTCGCCCCAGTGTTGTCCTTTGAGCCGAATAAGGGTATGACGCAGGCAATGCGCAAACCCGAAAAGCTGCGTGTGTTGACGAACCAGTACTATATCACCGGCGATTTTTCCTGGCGTGGTGAACAAATCGTGGACCACAGCATCAGACGGAAGGCGGCTCCCGATTTCCTTTCCTTCCTGGAGTCTGGCAGGCGTGTGTCTTACCACGAATTGCTTGCGCTTCTGCCGAAGGGACGCGGGAAAAATACGCACGTTCAGATGATCCAGTTGCTCGACAAGCAATTGTTTCGACCTGTTGCTCCATACTCCCGGCAAGATGGGCAACCATTACTGGCGCTTGCGCGAGTGTTAGAGAGGGGAATGCACCCCCTGGCAACAGCTCTGGCCGCCCATACACGTACATTACAGGCGTGTGTAGATGCGAGCAAAGAGGCCGGCGGATTTGAGCGTCTGCGGCTCCTTGATAATATCCGGCAGCAAGCGACTGCCATGTTCGAGTTGCTTGGTGTTCCTGCTCCCGAATGGCTGAATAACAACCTGCTCTACGAAGATGTCGAGTACGGCAAATCACGTATCACATTGCCAGCCCAGGTACAGGAGGACCTTGCGCACGCCGCGATCGTTCTGCGACCGGGCATCAAGCGCACTAAACTCTACGATTATCTGTATCAAGACTTCGTTGAGCGGTTTGGCTCGAATGGCGAGACCAGTGATATTCTCGGCTTTTTCGCGGATTTTATTCAGCGCGAAGATTTCACCGAACTGGTGGCACGTGTTGGTTCGGATGATCGCACCTCATTGCTCGATGGGACAGGCGATCGTAGCCAGTTGCCCGGCGGGGAAAGCGCCGCGCCGCCCGTCGTGACTGTTCTCTACCAGTTGGCTGCCGATAGCCCGGAGGCGCTGGCACGCGGCGATTACAAACTGGTCATCAATCAGGTGCTTTCCAGCGAGGGCGGTTTACTTGGACGATTTCAGCAACTGCTTGGGCCAGAACATGGAGATTTGCCTGCTAAGCTGCGACAATGGAGCAAGGAGTCTCTTTATGGAGGCCGTGAAGTAGTCGAGATGCCGACTATCGGCGACTGGCACAATTTACAGGGCGAGCTTGGCATCACGGAACGAACGCTGCGCTGGCCTGCTGAGACGCCAACCAGCGAAGATGACGGGAGAACGCTTGAGCTGTGTGATTTGCGCTTGCGTGCAAACGCGCAGGATGAGACGTTGTACTTTGTTGACAGGCATGGGCAGGCAGTCGCTCCTACCTATCTCGGCGTTGTTCCCAGGTACCTTTTCACACATGCGCTTCGTCTGATGTTGACTGTGATGTATCCGTGGGTGAGCGACCATGCCGTCGGATGGCAGACGACAAGCTTTAATCTGAATACGCAGTCGCCCGACCAGGTTGAGTTCTTTCCCCGGCAGGAACATGGACGTGTTGTCTTTCGCCGCGCTCGCTGGCGCTTTCCACCTGGTATGGTTCCCACACGCCAGAAGGGCGAGAGCGATATCGAGTTCTTTATCAAAATGCAACGCTGGCAACAGGAACACCAGCTTCCTGATGAACTGTTCGTTTCGACGGACCGCCCCCAGGTTTCATTTGAGGCGAAGGCTCGCAAGCCCATCTGGATTAATTTCCGTAGCCCACATTCGCTGGAGCTATTGCGCCAGTACCTGGACGGAGATGTAATCGCGGTCTGCTTTACCGAAGCACTTCCCGCACGCCAGCAATACTGGGTAGAGCCAGAGGGTGATTCTCATGGTGCGGATGAGTCCGCCAGCTATGTCAGTGAGTTCATGACACAACTTCACTGGCCTATGCCCCAGGCCGAGAAACCGAAAGACATCCTTGTTCCGGTACGCGGTAGCTTACTGCATGCGCAGGATAACTGGTTGTACTTCAAAATCTATCCGTCGCGCTCAGATCAACTCGACGAGGTCATTCGTTGTATCGTCAGTCCGTCGGTGGCACTGGCGCGTGATATGTGGAACCTGGAACGCTGGTTTTTCATTCGTTACATGGATCAGCGAGGCTGGCATATCCGACTCCGACTGCGCGGGCCACTCGAGGGACACCAGCAGGTACGCCAGGAAATCGAGCATATGATTGATCGGATGCTGCCCCTGTTGACACACGAAAAGCAGTATCGCATATTACCGGCCTACCTGTCGCCACCACTGCAAGATGCGAAGCCCGGCTACAGCCTGGCGCAATATCAACCGGAGTACGAGAAATATGGTGGGAGAACCGGTGTCCTTATCGCCGAACGACTGTTCGATGCGTCAAGTGAACTGGCGATTCAGGCCGTTATGCAAGAGCCG
>DATGJV010000315.1:0-5741 GCA_035295005.1 Ktedonobacteraceae bacterium
TGGACGCGGTGGTTGCTATGATTGCCGCGTGCGATATCGCGGATATCGGCGAGCCTGATTACGCGAAAGAGGAGTTGCTGGACGATTGGCAGCGCGAGCATTTCCATCTGGCGGAGGATGCTCGTATCGTACTCAATCCGCAGGGAGAAATCGTAGGCTACATAGATGTATGCTACTTCCGTGGCGGCATGTTTATCAACCCCAATGGCAACACACTTCCGGCCTATCGTTCGCCGGGAATTGAGCAGTTCCTGTACCGGTGGGCGGAGCGTCGTGCTTATGCGTTTATGTTGGAGGAGAAGGCGCGTGGTGGGCTGGAGATAGAGCGAATGTGGACGCTCAGTACGAGTGACCACATCAATGCTTTGCTCGAAGGTCAGGGGTTTGGAGTAGTCAGACGCGAGGTGGAGATGGATATTGAGATGGACAAAGAACCTGCTGTACCGGAATGGCCCAATGGCATAAATGCCCGCCCACTCGTTGTTATAGATGATGTGCAAACGATACACCGCATCATTCAAGATGCCTTCGCCGAACTTGAAGGTCACTGTCCCCAACCATTTGAAGAATGGGAAGCCAACGCCATCCACCGCAAAGATTTTGATCCTTCGCTGGTGTTTGTCGCGGAGGCAGCCGGGGAGATTGTGGGCGTGGCGATGGGCTATGACTCGGAAAGCGGTGGCTGGATTCGCCAGGTCGCGGTAGAGCGACAATGGCGACGGCGAGGTATCGCTTTGCAACTTATGCGTACCGTCCTCGGTGAGTTTTACCGCCGTGGGACGCGGCGAGTGGGTTTAAGTGTTGACCCACGGAATGTCACCGGAGCGTTGCGTGTTTACGAGCGTGCCGGTATGCATATCCGCCGCCAGTACTTTACCTACGATAAGGAACTGGATGTGTAGTACTATTCGATAACGATAGGGGGAACAGCCAGGGTAGCGTGTGGAGAGCAATTCGGCTTCTGTACGCTACTCAGGCTGCTATCCCGGAGGCTTTGCACTTTACAAATGTGAAAAATGTGTGAATACCGATTGACTTTCTGGTGGTAGTGTGATATAACCCCATCCAATTTAGTGTTATTACACAGGGGGAAGAATATGCAATCCTCACAAATATTACAAGAAAACCTTTTACCATTTGAAATGCTTACTCCAACCGTGGAGGGACAAAACGCTGATCACTATACCTTTGAATTAGATGCCCGGCAATTTTACCAGCATAGTATGGAGGATATCAGGCAAAAAATATGCGGAGTCTGCGAAGGACAGGACAGAGTGGTCATGTCGCAACTCTGGGAGTTCGGGAAAAAATCACAGGGAGGCGCACAGTTGGGCGCGATAAATCGGGTTCCGACATGCTTTCCTGCTCTGGCGATGCATGGTTTTATTGTGGAGCGTATGGTAGATGGACACGCGGTCTGGGAACCTTGTTCGCCATACCTGAAAGATTTCTGGCAGGTGGGTATCCAGGTATCCAATGGACATGGGTTCTTGTTGTTGCCTGAGCATATGTTTCATGCGAATGTGAATGCTCTTTTAGCAACGATGTAGCAGATAACGAACAGAGAAGAGGCTGCACAGAACACTTTTGACATGTCAAAAGTGTTCTGTGCAGCCTCTTCTCTGTTCGCTCCCTTTCTATGCTTGAGAGACAGGCATATTTGCGACATCGGTCAGGGCTTGATTGAGTAGTTCAGCTGCCTCGTCAATGTCCTCTTTTTTGAGGGTTAGTGGGGGAATCATGCGCAGTGTGTTGCCGCCGAGGGCGTTGAGCAACAGGCCATGCTCAAGCGCCTGCTGGACAATGACGGGTGCGAGGCCGTTCTGGACGTTGACCGCCTGCATGAGGCCGAGCCCGCGTGGGCTGTCAATGAAGGCGTATTTCTCGCAGAACGCATCGAGTTTGCTGCGCCAGTATGCCCCCATCTGGATTGCGTTGTCCAGCAGGTTCTCATTGAGGATGGTCTGAATGGTGGCGATACCGGCAGCGCAGGCGATGGGATTGCCGCCAAAGGTGGTGCCGTGATCGCCGGGAGTGAATACGTCGGTGCGCGGGCCGGTGAGCATCGCGCCGATGGGAACACCACCGGCCAGCCCTTTTGCCATCGTCACGATATCGGGGACAACATCATAATGTTCCCAGCTAAAGAACTTGCCCGTGCGGCCCATACCCGCCTGTACCTCGTCGCAAATCATCACAAGGTTCTGTTCATCGCACCACTGGCGCACACCCTGGAGATAGGTTTTGCTCGCGGGATAGATACCGCCCTCGCCTTGCACAGCTTCAAGTAGCACAGCCACGGTTTTTTCGCTGGTAGCGGCTTTCAAGGCTTCCAGGTCGTTGAAGGGAACCTGTTTGAAGCCATCAGGAATTGGCACCCAGGTGGCCTGATAGTAAGCCTGGCCTGTGGCTGCCGTAGTGGCGAGGGTGCGCCCGTGGAAGCTGTTCTCCATGCTGATGACTTCAAATGCCCCGTCGCGGTGCAGCCGTCCATATTTACGTGCCAGTTTGATGGCACCTTCGTTCGCCTCCGCGCCACTATTGGAGAAGAAGGAGCGCATACCATTACTTTGTTGAGCGAGCAACTCAGCAAGCTCGATCTGGCGCGTGTTGTAGTAGAGGTTGGAGACATGCACCAGTTGCGTCACTTGATACTGCACCGCTTCGATAATCGCCGGGTGACAATGGCCCAGCACGTTCACGGCAATACCTGCTACGAAATCTAGATACACTTTGCCGTCGCTATCCCAGACTCGCGGGCCTTCGCCGCGCACGAGCGTCAGCGGCTGGCGTTTAAATGCTGATTGATAATATTGATGCTCTAATGCCGCCCAGTCTCGTTTGTTTGTTTTCATAGTTGTCATGTGTTGTTCTCCTTTGAACTAGCGGGTATACAATGTGTTTTCGTCAATATAGCCATGGGTGAGGTCACAACCCCAGGCGGTGGCTTTGCCGTCGCCAAGATGCAGGTCAACGGTGATAATGACCTCATCGTGAGCCATTGCGTTACGTGCGGCTGCCTGGTCATACTGCGCAGCCATGCCCTGTTTTGTGACCTGGACATCGCCGATGGAGATGTCGTAGCTGTTCTGGTCGAGTGCGCAACCACTGGCACCGAGCGCGGCAGCGATACGTCCCCAGTTGGGGTCGCCACCGGCCAGGGCGCATTGCCAGAGCGGCGAGAGCGTGACAGCGCGAGCGGCTTTTATCGCGTCGGCTTTGTCGCGAGCGCCAAACACGTGAACGGTCATCAGTTTGGTTGCGCCTTCGCCGTCACGGGCCATCTCGCGGGCCAGGAATTTTAGCACGCGGTTGAGTGCGTCGCTAAATACTGGTGCGTCTGGATGGTTGGCGTTGAGAGGTGTATTGTCGGCCAGACCATTGGCAAAGAGGATACAGGTATCGTTGGTGGACATATCGCCATCCATCGAAATCATATTGAACGAATCGGCGACGGCTGTCTGCAATTCGGCTTTCATCCAATCGTAGTCAAGCGCGGCATCGGTGGTCAGGTAGCAGAGCATGGTTGCCATGTTGGGGTAAATCATGCCCGCGCCTTTCGTGACCCCGCCGAGGCGTACCGTTTTCCCGTCAATGGTAAATTCCAGCGCGATACGCTTGGGGCGCGTATCCGTTGTCATAATCGCCTCCGCGAAAGCGCTGCCGCCATCGGTAGTCAGTTCTATCTTTCCCACGCCGACCTGAATCTTGTCTATGGGGAGTTGGCGACCAATGATGCCGGTGGAAGAGCAGAGGACCATCTCGTTCTCAAGTTGGAGCTTCCCGGCGACCAGTTCGGTCATGCGATAAGCGTTGAACAGGCCAATTTCGCCGGTCGCGCAGTTGGCGTTGCCGCTATTGACAATCACGGCCTGGGATTTGCCGCTTTTCAAGCGTTCCTGGCAGACCAGCACCGGCGCGGCGCGGGTACTGCTGGTGGTAAACGTACCATATGCGATGCAAGGAACATCTGACGCTAAAATAGCCAGGTCCTGGATGGCTCCGTCAGATTTGATGCCGCTCGCGGTGGTACCGGCGCGAAAGCCCTGTGGTGCGGTCACGCAGCCGTCAATTTCGCGAAATATATGTGACATTGCAGAAATCCTTTCCTCCTACCATAAAAATTCCTGGTTCCCTGTGGCGTCGCCCCAGTCAACTGTCGCCAATGCTGGGAGTTACGAACTGGGAACCAGGAACCGGGTGCTTAACCTCATTGTACAATGTGGGATGAGGTGTCCACAACCCCCGGCCTTTCGCGTGAAACGACCTGATGCAGGTAGGGACAGCTTATGCTGATGAAAGAAATAAACTCGGAATAAAACCTCTGACTGGCACATCGCTGTGGCTCGTACCCTGGGCGTGCTCAAGCAGGCCCCTACACGCTGCGACGTGGACCAAACCCGCGCCCGCAGGCGCGTAGGGGCTTGCTTGAGCACGCCCAACTCGACGAGCGCAGCAACGTCGAGTCCGTATTCTCATGTTCATTTGTTTATCGGCTTTAGCCCGTCCACGTTTGCATAGACAGTAAGGGGAAAGACGGACGGGCTAAAGCTGCCCTACCTGTATCGGCAAGGATGTTAAAATCCGTTGAACCTTTACCCATGTCGTGGTGTCGTATACCCAGAGAGCGATGGTATGAGAAGGATTTGCAAAGGAGCCTGATGATACCGGTTGATTCAGACCTTGTGGAACGTATTCAGGAGCGCGATGCGCATGCCTTTGAACTGTTGATGGCCCGCTATCAGGAATCGTTGCGTCGTTATTTGTCGCACATAGTGCGCGACAGTGACGCGACGGAAGACCTGTTGCAGGAGGTTTTTTTGCGCGTCTGGACACGCGCCGAGCAGTGGAATGGTCGCGGGCCATTCAAGGCGTGGCTCTTTCGCAGCGCCACCAACCTGGCGCTGAACTACTTGCGTTCCGTGCAGCGTCGTAAACAGCAGCCGCTTGAGATGGCAACACATCCTTATGATGAAGGAGATGATGCACAGATGCCGAATTGGATGATTGATCTTTCATCATTAGGGCCAGACGAAGTGTTTGAACACGCGGAACGCTACGAACGATTGCAACGAGTGATAAGGACGCTGCCAGACGAGAAGCGAGAGGTGTTTCGCATGGTGCGCGAGGAAGAGATGGATATCCGCGAAGTTGCCGAAATGCTGGGCATCCCCGAAGGTACCGTCAAATCGCGCTTGCACTATGCGACGAAACACGTTGCCCGTCAATGGCTAGATACAGAACGTACATGGGAGGATGCATAATGTCTTTGCACATTACCGCGACCTGGCACAAAGAATCGTTTGACCGTTTTCTCTGGGAAGGTTTGCCGCAATTATTGGCGGACACGCTTCCCCTTGCAGGGTATAGTGTTGAACCTGTAGATACATCTATGTGCAATATAAAGCTTACCTTGCCATCTCCCACTGGTGGGTCGGCTCTTACAGAAATTACCTATCATGATATTCCGTTACCGGATGAAGACGGGGTTTTCACTATTGAAGGACAGCCACGTCTAGTGGTGCCGCTTGCTGAGCATGAGAATCTGGATACCGCCAATATTGCTTGCGTCGGTGAGCAACTATACCAGTATATTGAGGAACGACGCGGGACAATGCCGCAAGAAGTGGTATTGACGGAAGAAACAGCCTATGCGTGGTTGCCATTGCATACATGGATACAGGCGTTTTTCGCCTCACGTTCGCAATTGTTGGATACCGGCAACTGGTTGGCAAAGCAGC
>DATGJV010000316.1:0-5778 GCA_035295005.1 Ktedonobacteraceae bacterium
TGTTCGGAACTGCGTTCCTCACAGGAATAGAGGATGAGGCAAAACAGGCACCGCGGTGCCTGTTTTGCCTCATCCTCTATTCCTGTGAGGAACGCAGTTCCGAACAGTCACCATTACGCTATTGCCGAATAGCCATCTATATGTTTTAATAAGAGGTAACTTCCAGTGTTTTGATACACATTGGCGTATAGCTGTAACGATGGAGGAACAAACGATTGAACAACGAGGTTGGAAATAGACGAATAGCCGTGTATCCGGGGAGCTTTGACCCGATGACGAATGGACACCTGGATATCGCACAGCGCGGTGCATTTCTCTTCGATACGCTGATTATTGCCGTCTATGCCTTTCCCGATAAGAATCTCATGTTTACGGTAGATGAACGGGTAGCCCTCTGGCAAGAAGTGATCGCCGCTGAGGGATTGACGAATGTACGCGTGGAGAAGTTTAAGGAGTTGACCGTTCATTATGTACGCTCGGTTGGTGGACAGGTTATCATCAAGGGCTTGCGTTCCCCCAACGACTTTGAGGCTGAGTTACGGCAGGGATTGATGAATCGCAAACTGGCACCGGAGATTGAGACCGTCTGTTTGCTAACTGACCTCGAACAGCTTTTTGTTAGCTCATCGTTATTGAAAGAAGTGGCACGCCTGGGTGGAGATGTCAACGACATGCTTCCCCCTGCGGTGGTGCAAGCGTTACAACGAAAAATGGGTACCCGCTGATGTAACACCGTTTTCTTCAGTAGTAGAGCCAGGGTACCCTGGCTTCATCAGGGAAGGAGAGAGACATGGATATACTCTATCTCGTAGATCGCCTGGAGAATCTTATCGCCGGTAGCCGTAGAATGCCACTGGTCAACCAGATTATTCTCAAAGAGGGGGATATCCTCAATATTGTTGACCAGATGCGCACAACCATCCCCGATGAAATCAAGCAAGCCCGTCGCGTTATCCAGGAAAAAGAACGCATTCTTGCCCAGGCGCAATCCGAAGCCTCGACCTTGCTCGCCCGCGCACGCGAAGAGACGGAACGAGCCATGAACCGTGAGGGACTCTTGCGGGCCGCCGAGCAACGTTCACAGGAACTGGTACGACAGGCCGAGCAGCAGGCTCAGCGCAAGATACAAGAGGCAGACGCACATACCGAACAGATGAAAAACGACGCGGACAATTATGTAGCGGAAACCCTGCGCAATATTCGCGACCACCTCGCCAGTATCGAGATGGACATCAGCCGCGACATCATCAGCATCGAAAAAGGGCTGGAGAGCCTCGGTATCCCCCTCGACGAGGCCGAGCGCGACGATGGTAATAGCGACAACGAGGCCGAGCAGGATGATTATTACGATGATGCCGGTGAACAAGATGGCTCCGCAGAAGTAGAATACGAGGTTGTTCCTTCGCCCGTAAAATCCGTACCGCGTCGTGCCTCGCTCGCCAACGACACCATAGGCGGCCCAATCTATCCACCCGATGCGACACCGCGTTAAGGGAACTCGACATTGCTGCGCTCGTCTCGTTGGGCGTGTTCAAGCAAGCCCCTACGCGCTGCAACGCATGGGTTGCCCCGCGCCCGCGGCGTGGTCCTGCCCATGCGCCGCAGCGCGTAGGGGTCCGCTTTAGCGCACCCTGGGCACGAGCCGCAGCGATGTGCCAGTCCCAGGCGATGTCGGCAGACGGGCCAGCCAACCGCGACAGCATGAACCGTAGAAGGAGGTACCACCATGAACCATGCTTTACGTTATGAAGGCCAGCAACAGCGTTTTGAATCACGCGAGCAGCAGAGCAGTGCGATGAAGCACAGGTATTTCCATCTGCATTTGCATCTGCGCTTGAACATGCACATGCGCCATTCCTCGCAAACCACAGTCGCTCGCCTGACGCGGATTTTCGCAGCCTTTATGCTCGCATTCTCTATGGCTCTCTCTTTCGCTATCCTGACTTTTAACGGCTACACTTTCATAGGGCCGAGGATCAATCTGGCACTCAACGCCTTGACCATTGGCTCCCTGGTTGGCCTGGGAGCAGTCCTGATTGGCGGTATCCCGCTTATGATTGCGGCCTATCGCTCGTCTCCGCGCAGCCGCTTCCTTTTCGCTCTCCCATGCTATACTCTGGCGTTTGCATTAACCATCGTCCTATTTCTCGTGGAGATGAGTCATAGGACTACCAATGCGGCGGGTCCATTTGCTTTACCCCTGTGGGCCCTGTTCTTCTATGGCATGCCTATCATCAGTACCATCGCGATCAATCGCGGCATACGTCAGGCCATACTCCCTGACAAATGGCTGCGTTTTGCTACCATTCTCGGCCGTGTGGTTATATTGGGGATAGTTCTGATGATTGGCGGTATGATTCTCTGGGGCGCGACTGTCGCTATTTTCCTGCCGCAAGTATTCCCTCAGCTCCTTTCCCTGCTGACAATCCCCTGGAATTCCTGGCTATTACAACTCATTGGCATGCTTATCGCCCTGGTTGTTGCTGTACATGCGCTTTTCTCTCAGGTTTCTGCTTCTCATAAGCCGCGTCCGCATGACGAATCGCCCTCTGATGGCCCTTCTTTCTATGAGCGAGGGTACCGCCCTGTTAACCCGGATTAAAAAGTAATCAGCAGAACATATTATAAAGACTTGACTTAATTAAGAAAATGGTTTATAATACTTGTATGGATATGTTCGTCGCACTTGCTGACCCTACAAGAAGGAACATTTTAGAACTACTTGCCAGCAATGGCGAGTTACCGGCAACTGCCATCTACGAGCGGTTTGCTGTCAGCCCACAGGCGATTTCACAACACCTCAAGGTCTTGCGTGAGGCACAGTTAGTGGATATGGAAAAACGTGCGCAGAAACATGTGTACCGTCTCAATCTCCAGACTCTTTCTCAATTTGAACAGTGGGTTCAGCAAGTGCAGCAGATGTGGAGCGAACGTTTCGAAGCGTTAGATATGGTACTCGAACGTGAAAAACAGAAGCTCGTGAAGGACGATCAAGAAAGCAGGTGATACCATGAGAAAAGTCTTTCTCAACATGACGATGACCTTTGACGGCTTCTTTGCCGGGCCGCACGGTGAGCTGGACTGGATGTCACAGACACCCGATCAGGAACTCAACGATGACATTGTTGCTTTCTTTCAAGGCATTGATCGTGGTTTTATTGGCTACCCGACAGCTTCCGGGATGATTCCCTACTGGTTAAACGTCGCGAAAAACCCTTCGGCATCTTCGGCCGAACGTGCGATTGCGCAGGCAGTGAACACCTTACACCCTCTCATTCTCTCGCGAAAGGCCGAACAACTTGAGTGGGAGAATACAGAACTCCTCGTGGTGAAGAGTGATCAGGATCTGGTTGAAGCAGTGAAAAAGATGAAACAGCAGCAAGGCCTCGACCTGGGAGTGCCTGGCGGCATTCGCACGGCACAAACGTTTGTGCGGCTGGGTTTAATTGATGAGTACGTGTTGATGGTCCATCCAGTTACCATAGGCAGTGGGCAACGTGTCTTCACAGATAGGGTGAACCTGGAGTTAGTAAGCACGAAGACGTACCGCTCCGGGGTGATGCGCGTGTGTTACCGGACACGGCTCTAGCTAAGAAGGGAGAGATAGATGACACACCATCATCAAACAACGATTACCGCTGAGCCGGGGAAACAAGAAGTCGTCATCACTCGTGAATTCGATGCACCGCGTGAGCTTGTTTTTAAGGCATTCACAGACCCGCAGCTGATCCCGCAATGGTGGGGGCCGCGCTACCTGACGACCGAAGTTGACAGGCTGGACTTGCGACCCGGTGGTCAATGGCGCTTTCTTAATCGCGATTCTCAGGGCAATGAATACGCCTTTCACGGCGTCTATCACGAAATTCTCGCCCCCGAGCGCGTTATTGACACCTTTGAATTTGAAGGCTTGCCCGAAAAAGGCCATGTCGTCCTCGAAACAATTCGCTTTGAAACATTGCCCGGAGACAGAACGCGACTCGTCTCTCAAGCCGTCTTCCAGTCAGTCGCCGACCGCGACGGCATGCTCCAGAGCGGTATGGAATCAGGTCTCACTGATTCCTATGATCGTCTGACAGAACTGCTGCAAAAGATGTAATGGCCCGGTCTCTCAGTGTACATGTGGCTGGTCTACAATGGCTCAGAGAGCCATTGTAGACCAGCCACATGTACATTGAGAGACCGGATATATTTATTTTTATCAGTACCATTTCCCCTCATACGTACCATCTGCCTCCGCGAATCGTTGTATCATATGGAATAATGCACACAGACACCATCACACGAGGGCAGGGGTATTTACATAGATGATGACGCACCACAACCAGCAGCTATTTTCCGACCATTACCTCGATGTCACCTTGCCGGAGCGCGAGGACTGGCACATGCTCGCTGCCGACCCGCAAACGCGAGCGGTAATGGATCGCATCGCCGCGATCTTTCAGCGTTACAGGCCAACCGAGGGAGAGAAAGAGGCCCAGACCGAGGAACGCTGTGTCAAGCCGGTATTGCGTGCATTGGGGCATCTGTTTGAGGTGCAGCCCTCGCTGGCAACGCCGGGGCGAGCGCAAACGCCTGATTACGTCTTCTATCGCGACGAGGATGCCCTGGAAGAGAACAAGGGCAAGCTGCTCAATGAAGCCCTGCTGGCCTCGAAAGCGTATGCCGTCGGCGACGCCAAGTCATGGGAACGCTCGCTCGACCGTGCGCCACGTACCGATGGCAAGGATCGCGACCTGCTCAGCAACAAAAATCCGTCGTACCAGATTGCCTTTTATATGCAGCAGAGCGGACTTGACTGGGGTATCCTCACCAACGGGCGGCACTGGCGACTCTACCACTCCTCAAACGCGCACAAACTTGACCACTTTTACGAAGTAGACCTGCCCGCGCTGCTGGCAACTGGCAACGTAGAGGCGTTCCTGTATTTTTACAACTTCTTCCGCCGTGCCGCATTTGAACAGCAGCCGCTCGGCGTCGCTGCGCTGCTCAAAGAGAGCGAGGACTACGCGCATGGCATCAGCGAGTCGCTGAAAGAGCAGGTGTATCAGGCGTTGCGCTCTATCGCGCAGGGCTTTCTCGATCACACGCCCAATGGCTTATCATCCAGCGACCCGGCAACGCTCAAGCATATCTACGATTCCTCGCTCATCCTGCTCTACCGCCTGTTGTTCATTCTCTACGCCGAAGCGCGAAACCTGTTGCCGCTTCACGATAGCGATCTGTACCGCGAACAATACAGCCTGTACGCGATGGCCCGTGCTATTGCGCAAAATAGGAGCAGGGGTATCGCGCCTCATCCAACCAGCAGAAGAGACTACTACCATCTGAAAGAACTCTTCGGCTTCATCAATGTCGGCGACCCGCCCCTGAAAATCTCGACCTTCAACGGCGGCCTCTTTGACCCGCAGCGCCATGCATTTCTTGAGCGCAACGAGATCGGCGATGCGCGTTTGCAACAGGCCATTGATATGCTGGCGCGTGAGCAGGGGCGTGAGCAAGGACAATTTATTGATTACCGTGACCTCTCGGTGCGCAATCTCGGCACAATTTACGAGGGTTTGCTGGAATATCACCTGGAAGCAATTGAGCCGCGGGACGGTTGGACGATTAGCTTGCTCAACAGCAGGGGCGAGCAACGCAAAGCTACCGGCAGCTACTACACGCCCGATTTCATCGTCAAATATATTGTAGATGCCACCGTGGGGCCGGTCTTGCGGCAGACCAGCGACAATGCCTCTAATGATAAAGCTCGCATCGCGGCTATCCTGACAACCAGAG
>DATGJV010000317.1:0-5869 GCA_035295005.1 Ktedonobacteraceae bacterium
ATAACACCTGTAGTAATCCTCTCTATCCCTCTCAAGCGTTGTATGCTATAGTATGGGTACTTTTTGGAGACGAGGTATATATATGACAGAACATCTGGACGCCGTGGGTCAAGCGGCCATCGCGGACCTGGGACTCAAGCACGAGGCACGCGAACGGGCGTTGCCCAAATCGCGGACGGCTATTCGCTATTGCGCGAACAGTATTCGCGCAATTCACCGGCAGGAGTTTGAGGGTGCCGCGAAGTTACTGGGGCAGGCAGCAGTATTGATTGCGGAAATGGCAAATGATTTGCGCGAGCATCAGGATATTTTCTTTGCCGGCTTTGTGCAGGATGCGCAGAAAGAGTTCGCGGAGGCTTCCACGCTGGCGGCTCTGACACAGGGACAACCAGTACCAACCGCGCAGGAACTGGCAATTGGCTGGGCTCCCTATTTGAACGGGCTGGGCGAGGCGGTCGGAGAATTGCGACGCTATGTGTTGGACCAGTTACGGCGTGGCAACATCGGCAATTGCGAGGCACTTTTACAGCACATGGATGATATCTATGCACTGCTGACCTCGGTTGATTTTCCCGATGCCATTACGCAAGGATTGCGGCGCACAACAGACACGGCACGCAGTATTTTAGAGAGGACTCGCGGCGACCTGACAACGGCGGTCTCGCAGACACAGTTGCAGCAAGCAATGCAGTCATTGCAACATGAGTTACAGCAGAGGTAATAGAGCAATACATCAGACGACAGTCATAAATATAGCGATATTGTATACTAACTGTAGCACTGTAGCGTTCTTAGAGCAGGGGATATATCACTGAATGAGGCGTATAAACGTTGACGCTATTTCATCCAAACCAACAAATGCTCATGATAATGGGCGTTAAGAGGGGGGCGTATGCCAGGTAAAAATCCATCATCTTCTCCAGACAATAACGATACTACTGTTACTGTCTCCCCAAAAAAATCAAAGACGGTCACGTCATCACAGGTTGTGACAGCACCATCAGTGCAGGCAGAAGAGGTCCCAACCATTCCAATGAGTTCACTGCAAACGCTCAATGCCTTGCAACCAGAAGTATCCGTGGCCTCTGCCCAGGCAGTACGAAGGCCGGCACCGTTAGTTGTGCAGCCATCGGAGTATCGCCGCAGCATAGGTGAATCACTGCAAATATGGTGGGATGGCATCCGACCGGCGTACTTGCCACTATCTATTATGCCAGTTCTGCTGGGTACCACGCTGGCATGGACACAGAGTATCACAACAAAAACTCCTTTCGGGCATTTGCGCATCACCCATTTTGTAGCAACGCTGCTTGCCGTTGTCCTGTTACAAATCGGGGCGCAATTGATCAATGACTACTATGATTATGTGCGCGGCATAGACACCAGCAATACATTCGGACCCGGCGGACTTATCCAACAGGGTTTTGTTCAGCCGACTCGTGTATTGCTGCTCGGTATCGTTGCACTGTGTGCCGGTATGCTGATCGGGGCAATTGTCGCGGTAGCAGGTGGCCTGTATGTTCTGCTTTTCGGAGTAATTGGCGTGTTGTGTGCGTATCTGTACAGTGCGTCGGCACGCTCACTCTCTTCAATCGCGTTGGGCGAAGTTGTGAGCTTTCTCATCTTTGGTCCGTTGATCACACTCGGAACATATCTCGTGCAAATGAATCAGATATCCACGCCTTCGCGCTCGCAATTGATCAGTGTGTTGCTGTACAGCATCGCATTGGGTTTGTTCGCGACCGCAATTATCCATGTCAACAATATGCGTGACGCCGAAAGCGATGAGCAGGCGAATAAACACACATTAGCGACCATCCTGGGTATGCGATTGAGTCGGGCGCTCTTCTTCCTCCTCGTCCTGGGTGCTTATATCATTGTCATTGCGCTGGGCATCCCGCGTAACACTCCGCATCTAACACTGATTACGCTGTGGACACTGCCACTCTTGCTCGTCACTCTGACGGGTATGCTACGAGCCGATTTGCCCGCCAGTCTGCATCTGGTGATGCGCCAGGCGCTCAAACTTGAAACCTACTTCACATTGCTGCTCATAGTCGCGCTGCTCATCTCCGCGTTCTTTGTCGCTCTGCCTGGTATCTCATCGCACATCCCGCTGTAATCTCTAAGAGAGAACCGACAAAAGGCATAAGGAAAGCCAGCAGCCGCGGCTGCTGGCTTTCCTTATGCCTTTTGTCGGTTCTCTCTTAAAAAATTGGTCATGCTTAGTACCATTTACAAGGATGGCGCACTATGTTACACTGCGATTACAATTTCGGATGGGAAGACCAGGGACAGTCCAGGGTGTTCAGGTTATTTTAGAAGGAGGTGTTCTATGCCGGGCTGGGAAGAAGAACTAGCCGTGTTACTACGTGAGTTGGGGGTAACGCAGGAAGAACCCAAAGCTCACCTCCGACCAATGCTAACTGACGACACGAATGCGAATGCGGGTTTACGGAATTTCGGAGATGTACTTGACGCTGAAGACCTGTTCTTTTTGCGCAAAGACAGGATGAAATGGCAAGATCAGGAAACTGATATAATCGTGCGAGATGCTATGACAGAAGACGACGATGCCTGGATTGACGACTTGAGCTTGATGCGCCGCGAAGTAGACACGATCGTGGCGCAGGTAGTACGCCTCATGCAACGAGGAGACATTGATGCAGCCGTAAAAGAAGATGTCATGGTGGTCTTACGCGCCTTACGACGACGCGCCTCTGTAACGCAGCAGGCGGCCGCCAGTGAAACCGCTTATTTAGAATTTGCCGCCGCCATGTTACACTTCTGCCGACTCGTGTTACGGCTCGATGAAGTCGCAACCGAAGATAGCTAATTATTTCGCTTGTTAGTATTTGTTCCAATGGTCAGGCACACAATCCCCCGGATTGCGTGCCTGACGTGACTTGACACGGGGTTATTGCAACTGACATACTGTGGTTTGGGCTAGATGCGGTAGGTCAGTGTTGGGCGCGAGACATCGCGCCCATTTTATTGGAGTTGGGAAGCGACTCATTAGAGGAGGTGTCATGAACACAAAAAACCAGGGTACGGAAAATAATGGGGGTGGCTGGTCACGATGGCTGCGAGTAGGTATACTCACGCTCTCGATGGCCGGGCCGGTCATTAATACGTTTTTGAATCAGATGCGTAACCGCTCACAGAGGTTACGCGAGCAAGCAATGGGACTACCCGACACGGCTCGTGCCATACAGGCTACATCAGCGCAACGACTGGATGAACTGAGTCTGAGCAGCCGCAAACGGGCCGCCGAGCAGACGCAACTTCTACGCAAACAGGCGCGGCAACTTCAGGTGCAGGCGCAACAGTTGCAAAAAGCACTACGAGAAGAGGCCAAACAACGGCAAAAGCTCCAGAAACTGCAAAAACAGTTGCGGAAATCAAGACAGGCGTTAAGCCGAGACCTGCTGAAACGCGGAGAGGTGTTAACCAGCGACCTGATCGAGCAAGGCGGCAAACTTTCCCACGACCTGTTGGAGCGCGGCAGCAAAGTCACACATGATCTGACCGAGCGAGGGAGCCAGGCTACGCAAGAACTGGTGAAACGCGGCAGCAAAACCTCCCAGGCCTTGCTTGAGCGCGGAGGCGAGGTTTCCCAGGATTTGTTGCAACGGGGCGGTAAGGTTTCTCAGGATTTACTTGAACGCGGGGGCAAAACCTCGCAAGCTCTGCTTGAGCGTGGCGGTGAAGTCACGCAAGGTTTAGTGCGGCGCGGTAGCAAACTTTCGCAAAACGTTGCAGAGCGTAGCGGACAGCTACTTGAGCCGGCACGCAAGCGCAATAGTCGCTTCTGGACCGTCTTTGGCTTTACCACTGGCCTTCTTGCCGCGGGCATCGTCACCTATGTGCTGGTACGTCGCCGTGTGGCCTCGATCAATAGCGACATAGACGAACAAATCGAATTGCCGCACAATGGACGCTGGAACAGCTCCAGCGTGAGTCGCCCCGCCGGTGAAATTCATCACGTTGGCAGCGAGGGAACCCCTGTCGCCACCTTAACTGATACAAGGGTGGAGAGTGCTACGCCAGAGACAACGACGGAAAAGCTACAGGCCGTTCAGTCGGCGCAAGCGTCGCAGGAAGTACAGGCACCCGCCGATGCTGCCTTTGTGGGAGTTGTCAGTACAAAACTCTACTATCCTGCTGAGGTAACGCCGGAGGCAAAGGACATTATCTACTTCGCTTCCGAGGAGGAGGCCAAAGCCGACGGCTTCATTCCTGCTCCTATTGAATAAAGAGACAGGAAAGCACACTGGCAGACATACCGCGAACGGCGTTCGCGGTATGTCTGCCAGTGTGCTTTCCTGTCTCTTTATTTTTTCCTGTACTGTTCGGGTACCTGTCCTTCAGGGAACCCTTCGTTGACGAGGCCGCGCCGCACAAGATAGGATAAGAATTCTAACTGCTGCTCCGGCGTGGGGGTCGGTGGGGCATCCGAATATATCGCTTTTGCCTCAATAGATGTATTGTTCGCGTCACTGTCTATCGTCTGCTCGACGGGGGGGATTGTTGGTAGCAAAGGTGAAGGTGGTTCGTTTTTCTCATTGGCAAGTGGAGAGGATTGCACAACCCGTTCGGGCCATTCTCCTATTGTTGAGCGGCTTCCTTCGCCTTGACCAAAAATAAGTGGTGTGACACCGGATTGCGGCGCAACTCCTTCGGTTGTGGACCAGGGAATTGCATTGTTGGCATTGTGGATATCCTGGATATTCTGAGTTATTCCCTTATGGATAGGAGTTGTAACCGGAGCATAGTCCGTCTCAGGCGCTGTTTTCCAGGGCCACCACGCGAACATTTTGTGTAGCCAGCGTTTAATCGCTTGCGTGATCATCGTTATTTGCCCTTTAATAGAGGCACTACCGTGTGCCTTGTAGCAATCACGCGCTCTGTGTACAACAGTTTCATTCAAGCACCTGTGCCTACAACACAGATACTCATGAAGAATATAGAAACATAGTAGCACAACGGAAGGCGGTCGTCAAACATTTGCAATGTTCTATTTCTCGTACCCTTTCCACGTATCATTTCATTTCTCTCTCTACTTCTATCACGAATTTCAAGGCAGTTTGGTGACGATTCAGCACGATGAGTTTTGTGGACCTTCCATGAGAGCAAGAGTTACACACGGTGATGCGTAACTAATGCCCTACATCATAATACGGTCTGGTGTTACGGGGATACTGGGCGCGATAATGCAGATGCACAAATAAATCTGGTAATGGATTGGCTGACTGGCACATTGCTTCGCTCGTGCCAGGGGGTGCGCTCAAGCGAACCCCTACAATCTTGACACTCTGTTCGCATTGCCATACAATTGGCTACCGTGAGGATATATCTAACGAGGAGAAAATTGACTCATTGCGAACAGTATTGAAACGTATACATATTGGCCCTTATGGACTTTGTGCCATCGCTCTTATTGTTGTTGCCGTGCTGGTGCGTCTTGTTCTCATTGCTCAGGGGTGGCCTGAAACCAATAGCGATGAAGGGACAATGGGGCTGGAAGCAATGCATATTGCCTTTCGCGGCGAGCATCCTATCTTTCTCTACGGGCAAAACTATATGGGCATGGTCGAGGCATATCTTGGCGCTGCCCTGTTCCGTCTCTTCGGCGTCTCACTGTTCAATCTGCGACTGGGCATGATACTCCTCTTTACGCTCTTTCTCATCGCTATGTATGCTCTCACCAGTCTAATCTACTCGAAGAAACTGGCGCTAGTCGTGCTGGCACTTTTGTGCGTGGGAACGCGCATGACGTTCATGACTGAACTATTGACGGTCGGTGGGGCTGTCGAAACGCTACTCTTCGGCACGCTACTCATGCTACTCGCGTCGTGGCTTGCATTGA
>DATGJV010000318.1:0-5564 GCA_035295005.1 Ktedonobacteraceae bacterium
ATACTGGCAAGTGGTCTGGATATCATCTACCCTGCCGATAACAATGGCCTCGCCCGTCGCATTGTCGAGTCCGGTCAGGGTGCGCTTATCACCGAATTCCCGCTCGGCGTCAAGCCCGATACACGCAATTTCCCTGCTCGCAACCGCATCATCTCCGGCATGTCGCTCGGCGTGCTTATCACAGAGGCTCCTCAAAAAAGTGGCGCTCTGATTACCGCTCGTTTCGCCCTTGAGCAGGGACGCGAAGTGTTTGCCGTTCCCGGTAACATCCTCTCTTCGAGAAGTACCGGAGTTAATAAACTCATCCAGGATGGAGCGCGTCCAGTGATGAACGTCAATGATATTCTCGATGCACTCAACCTGTTCATGGTGCCGCAACATGTCGAAATGCAGGCCACCCTCCCCGAAAGCGAGGACGAACGCACCCTCCTCGCCCTTCTCAGTCATGAACCGCTCCACGTTGATGAACTGATTCGCCAATCCGAGCTACCCACTATGACTGTGAGCGCCACATTACTCGAAATGGAATTAAAAGGTATGATAAAGAGGATGGGTAGTATGCAGTATGTTCTGGCACGATAACAGATTTATCGGTCCATACCTCAATTACCAGTAACGCGAATATTACCCGCGTTGCCGATATGGTAGGACCGATAAATCGCGCCCCAAAAACATTTCAACGTGATATGGATTCGTATGCTGATGGCATGAGGCTCCTTTGGGTATGCTTAGAGTCTCCATACCTCCGCATTGCTGAATACTACTTCGGTGGGTTGCCCATTATCCCAGGCAAACAACCCGATTCTCCCAATGCTATAGGTAGTATCCACGGCATCGTTCACATACTGCCCATTGATATACAAGTAAATATGGTTCTCACGTGCTATGACAGTCAGTATGTTGAATTGGTTGAGGCCTGTCTTGATAGCTGTACTGTATTGAGTGCCGGTGAGTCTACCAACAGAATTGCTCGCATCGGTTGAGATAAGCTCATAATGTCCATCTGGTTCCACTTCGAAGCGGTACATCTCAGAACCACTTGTGTTTGCTCGAAAGATCAGCCCACCCGCACCCCCTTTGATGATAGTCATCTGCACCTGAAAAGCAAAATTGCTGAAGTTAGTAGCATGAGCAAAGCAGAGCGCGAGATAGGTTGTGCGCTGTATAATAGCATGATACGCAATTCCGGTGAATTCGCAGTTGTAGTCTGCGTCCCAGTTGTTTGCATCTTGACCAGTCAAAGGATCGTTGAGTATGGGAAGTCCACTGATTGCCTGCTCGTAGATACTTTGCATACTTTGCGGTGTGCTACTAATCGTCGTGACACCAGCTTGTGATGAAGGAGGCGTTTGAGAAGTCGTTGCGCCTTTACTCGCTAACAGAAATATGCCGGTGACAAGAGCAGCAATTACTGTGGCCGCGGCAGTGATCAGAGCAACAGTGATAGCCGTTTTGGAAGAATTAGATTGTTGCTGGCTACTTTGATGTTGGCTAGAGGACTGTTGAGACATTGTCTATCTCCTCCATCATTATCTATAATCCCATCTACTAACGTCGTGCCAAATATAAAATATGTATACGTTTCGTTTAGTAACCGATGAGATATTCAAATATATTCTGCTTATAAAAACGAAACAGTAGAGTTTGCGTAACAGTTCAGAAGCAGGATTGCAGTTACACAGGAAATGATATCGGGATGGTATCGCTCCTGACTGTAACCTCGCAACGTATACCACAATAAGGGGAAGTATCATCTTAACAGGATTTCGGTGAACAGGCCCTTTCGCAGGGGGACGATAAAGGCTGCAAGTTTCCAGTACAATGCGCAAAACAATCTGCATTATTCCAAAGAGCCGTTGCAGCCATCAACCCGGCGATCTCAGGAGAACAAGAAAGGAAGGGTTCCATGACTGGTTTCAAGACAATCCGATTGGTTTGCATACTCGTGGCACTTCTCGCTGTTCTCGCCACACGATCAGCACGAGCCACGACCACTACGGCCTCTGCATTTCAGTGTGGCAAATGGAATGTTGTAGCCAGCCCACCCATTATACTGGGTGCAAGCCAACTCAATGGTGTGGCAGCCGTGTCGGCTAACAACGTCTGGGCAGTAGGATTTAGCGATGGTTTCAGCCAGACCCTGATCGAGCAGTGGAATGGCTCAAGCTGGCAGATGGTAGCCAGCCCCAACGCGAATACGTATAATGGACTCTACGGTGTTGCGGCTGTTTCCGCGCAGGATATCTGGGCTGTTGGTTTTTCTGGTACAATAAATAGCGCGAATCAGACACTGATCGAACACTGGGATGGTAGCCAGTGGAGCGTTATTCCCAGCCCCAATCATACGATGAGCCAGAACGATATTTTGACGAGTGTGTCCGCTATTTCCGCCAGCGATATCTGGGCAGTGGGTTATTACGGAACGGCCTCGTACACACCGCAAGGTACGTTGACAGAACACTGGAATGGCACCGCATGGAGCATCGTTCCCAGCCCTTCTATTGATAAGTCGGGCGGTGTTAGCACTGAGTTGTACGGCGTCTCCGCTGTTTCCAGTACCAATGTCTGGGCGGTTGGCTATGACAATGTGGGAAATTATCACGCTGTCATCGAACACTGGGATGGCAGTCACTGGCGCATTAGTTCCCATCCCAACCTCAATGCACAACTGCATGCAGTAACCAGCGTTTCTGCCAGCGATGCCTGGGCGGTAGGAATCTCTGTCGGGGCGCAGACGTTCACCGATCACTGGAACGGCAGCAGCTGGCAGATTGTGCAAAGTCCAACTCCGCAGGGTATCAATTACCTCGCCGGTGTCGCAGCTAACGGAGCCAACGACCTCTGGTCAGTGGGATGGGACGAAGTTGGGCAGATAGACAAACCCGACACAGAACACTGGAATGGCACGAAATGGAAACTTGTCGCCAGTCCGAATCAAGGCGGGGATAGTCAGCTCTTCGCAGACACCATCACGTCTTCCTCGCAGGTCTGGGCAGTCGGCACCTACGCGGTGAATAAGAATCATACCGTCTTCGACCCGCTGATTGAATATTATTGCTAATGGTACGGCAACGGAAACTGGTAGGGGCCGGTTGACCGCGCCCATCGCTGATTTATCAGCAAATGTCCACGAGGCTGATAAATCAGCGATGGGCGCGGTCAACCGGCCCCTACCAGAAGTCACTGCCAGGAAGGGTGCTAACAGTAATGCATAACCATCATCAGGGTCGTGGTTGACCCGACGGCCCACAGGTCGTGCGAGTTGATGGCCGCGATTCTGTTCAGAAACTGGTATTGCTTCCCAGAATTTGGCACCGTGTTCCACTGATGCCCGTCCCACTGCATGGTGAGGGGGCCGCTCGCGCTACCACCAACAGCCCAGACATTATTACTTGCTACAACAGCGACACCATGCAGGTCGTTGTCGCCGCCCGGAGGGTTGGGACTGGCGACGACACTCCACTGAGAGCCGTCCCAGTGTTCTGTGAGCGTGTCTATGATATCTCCTGGCGATGCCCAGTTCAGCCCTACCGCCCAGACATCGTTTGAGGCCGCCCCTGCCACAGACCACAGGTCATTTTCGAAAGAGCCAACGCTTGGACTCGGCACGACGCTCCACTGAGAGCCGTTCCAATGTTCTGTAAGGGTTCGACCACCATAATTCATATTAGAATCGCTCCCGACGGCCCAGACATCGTTTGACGAGAGTGCAGTGACCGCGCTCAATCCGTTGCTGTACGTCCCAACATTCGGGCTTGCTACTACACTCCAACTGGAGCCGTTCCAGTGTTCGATGAGCGTCGTAATAGGTCCTTGCAAGGAACCCGTAGAACCTACCGCCCAGATATCATTGGCCGAGACCGCGGTAACTGCACTCAGCGAGTTATAGAACGAGCCGGGACTGGGACTAGTAAATACCTTCCAGTGGGAACCGTCCCAGTTTTCGATAAATGTCTTCTCCTTTTCCTGGTACATCCCTTTGTAGTTCTGATGGAGACCCACAGCCCAGACATTGTTGGACGAGAGCGCGACCACACCATTTAAATAGTTGACGTAGTCGCCCGGTTGCGGGCTGAGAACGTAGTGCCAGTGCGTGCCGTCCCAGTGTTCGGTAATCGCAGAGCCGCCGTTACTCCCCACCGCCCAACCATCTGTCCGCGAAGATGCTGAGACTCCCCACAGCACTCCCGCTATGGAAGGACTGGACACCACGTGCCACGAACAACCTCCGGCCATGACTGTCGCGCTGCTGGCAAGTGGCGTGACTGGTGAAATCGTTCCAGCAAGAAAGGCAATAGATAGTGTAGTCAGCAGG
Source organism: Ktedonobacteraceae bacterium (assembly GCA_035295005.1). Classification (GTDB taxonomy): domain Bacteria; phylum Chloroflexota; class Ktedonobacteria; order Ktedonobacterales; family Ktedonobacteraceae; genus DATGJV01. The sequence goes on from DATGJV010000318.1 coordinate 4,316, forward strand.
GAAACAAATAGACGTGTTGAAATATGTTTCATGTGTCATCTCCTCTTCAATGGCCTGTTTAATCTATAGTCCCTAATAAAGAAATACGCTCGAAGGTTACACTGTATTCCGAACATTGCTCGAAATGGAATTAAAGAGTATGATTAAGAGGATGGGCAGTATGCAATATGTTCTGGCACGGTAACGTGCGATAACTCATCAGGGTATCCAGGCAAACTAGCGGGAGCATTCATTGATACTTCTTGATTACCTGCTCGAAGCGACGCGGGGAGTTCTTGTTTACCCAGGCAAACAGGGCTATGTCGAGGCATTTAGCCATGATAGTCGGCAGTTGTTGCCTGGGGAGATGTTTGTGGCTGTGCGCGGAGAGCATAGCGACGGACATGATTACTTGCTCGACGCTGTACAACGCGGGGCCGCTGGTCTGCTAGCAGAGGCGCGAGCCGTCAATAGACTGCCAGAGGATACCCTCCGGGCGATACAACAGGCCCATATTCCGCTGGTGACGGTAGAGGATACGCGCATTGCCTTGCAACACTATGCCCGTTTCATCCTGGAACACTGGCATCCAACGGTGATAGCAGTAACCGGCAGCACCGGCAAGACCAGCACAAAAGAGGCCATTGCCTCGGTGCTGTCGAACAATTTTGCGACGTTCAAAAGCTGGCAAAACTATAACGATTTGCTGGGTGTACCGCTTTCATTGGGACGTTTGGAGCAACGTCACGAATACGCTGTGGTGGAACTTGGTTGCGATCATCCCGGCGAAATGAGCGATCTGTGCCGCATCGTTCGCCCCACTATCGGTGTTCTCACCAACATCAGTCCCACCCAACTGCAATATTTTGGTACCCTGGAACGCTATGCGGCGGAGTTGGAGATGATATTAGCCGCGCTTCCAGAAAATGGCGTCGGGTTTGTGAATGGCGATGAGGCAAGGGGTGGGAGCAATACGCTCGAATCGGATAGTGTATGTGCAGGACGAATTATTCCATATTACCCATCGCAAGCACAGGATGTCCAGGTCACCTGGAGCGGTACACAATGTATCGCGCCCCATTCGCCTATCACACTCACATCCCATCTCCTGGGGCGTCATCATGTCGCGACAATGCTTGCTGCGTATGCTGTGGCGACATATTGCGGAATGCACCCAATTGAGATACAGCATGCACTGGCGAAGCTACATCCTTTGCCAGGGCGACTTAACCCTCTTGCAGGTGTGCATGATACGCTGCTACTCGATGAT
>DATGJV010000319.1:0-4448 GCA_035295005.1 Ktedonobacteraceae bacterium
AGAGTATGTTGTCATTATGGGTGGCTTACCCATCGCAAGTCACGCACGCACGAACTTTGTCAAGCTACATCGTATAGGTGATGGCAGCTAGCAATGGGGCTTTCCTGCTTTGAATACATTTACCTGAACCACACACTTGAGTCGGTCCATAGACTCATCTTAGCTCTCATTATGAAACATGGATACTTCAGCATGACGTACTAAACCTGACTGGACATGAGAACTGAAGCTTTCTGGCTACAACGAGTCCAAAAATGATGTTATAGCTATCAATACTGGTTCTTTCTCCTGAGTATGCAAGGAATGGCCTACTGTTTGCATACGTGCAATGGTTGTCTGGGGAAGCAACATTACCGCACGTTCAATTTCTTCATCGGTCAATAGCCCTCCATGCATAGGACTCCCTTGAATTATGAGTACGGGACAGGAAATCAAAAGAAAAAGTTGCTCGCAGTCGTAGTCTTCATACATCTTATCAAACTCAATGACGGCTGTGAGCATTTCAGGATCATTGAGGCGTAGATTCTCCGCCATATCGTGAAACCAGGGATTCTCTTCTCCAAAAAGTTCTCTAGCTAATACAGCGTCTGGCGAACCCTCCACAGCTACTGGCGTATTTTTGAGCGCCGCGACAATCTCTTCGTGAGTATGTTCTGTACCCGCTATATCTCGCCAGTACAGTAGTCGTTCCTCACTCCCCTTTAACCCGGCACGGAGTTTCGCAGGATCGAATGGTGTGTCTCCAATTATTAACCTCTTGACCAGATGCGGATACCAGGCAGCAACCATGATGGCAATAAACCCACCTAATGAGTGACCAAAAAGCACAGCAGGTTCCTTGACGACATGTTCCAGGATTGCCACGATATCTCCAACATACTCTTTGAGTTGATAGCCTCCGGCAACACGGCCCGATTTTCCATGCCCACGCAAATCTGGCGCAAAAACATGCCATCGTTGAGATAGTTCAGGAATAATGGGGAGAGAACTCTGCCAGCGTGCGGAGCCGCCATGCAGCACCATCAGCGGACAACCAGCTACTCCTGTTTCCGCGTAATTGATTACGACAACGCCTGTATCGAAGGCATGTTCACTGAGCATGTTGGCCTCCCGCAAGAAATTCAGCCCAGACAAACTAAAAACCGGTGACATAGAAAGACTATAACATATTTACCTGGCTCAGGAGAACATCTTTTTGATCATACAAAACAAATATCTTGTCAATACAGATGAGCTATGTTATGCTAGCGGAAATGCATGGAAAGGGTGTTCAACGGGTATGGCAAAACGCGCCTCACAGGAGTCTTCAGCCAATCAACAGCAACCTTACGACAATCTCCTGAAATCTGTCTTCGAAGGACAGGAGAAACAAATGCTTCCCTATTTCTTGCCGGGAGCCGAATATCTAACAACGCTGAACGTTGAAGTCATTCGTCCACCTCTTCGCGTGGACCGGGTCTATCGCGTCAAGTATAAAGGCAAGAAAACCATCGCTCACATTGAATTTGAGTCGGGTTCCAACAACGATATGGCAGACCGCTTACTGGAATATCACGCTTATTTACGGCGCAAATATAAGCTTCCAGTTTATTCGATCATCGTCTATCCGTTTCCCACAAAAATGGCAGAGTCTCCTCTGCGAGAAATATTCGAGGAGGAAGAATTACTGATTTTCCATTTTCGGGTCTTTCCCTTATGGAAACTAAAAGCTGAGCATTACATTAATAAGCATGCCGTTGTGATGTATGCTCTTTTGCCAACAATGGAAGGAGCCAACGCTTCACTCCTTCACAAAGCTATTGATGAAATGGTAAAATATTATCAGGGCAATGATACCAAACTGGCAGAGGAACTGCGCTGGATGGGCATTGCATTGCGGAAAGTGAAAACGCTGCCACGCACCGAGAAGCGTGAGATTCAGGAGCGATTGAATATGTGGGACGATTTAATGGAACGTGATCCCAAGATGAGAAAGATTCGCAAAGAGAGCGAGGCTAAAGGCCTCGCCAGAGGTAAAACTCAGGGTCTGGCTGAAGGCAAAGCTCAGGGTCTGGCTGAAGGCAAAGCTCAGGGCCTGGCCGAGGGATTACAAAAAGCAGTCATCACGGCAATTACATTGCGTTTTCCACCGCTCACAGAATTGGCGCAACAGAAGGTAACACGAGTACAAAAGCCTGAAACACTGAATCTGCTGCTCGACAAGGTGACGACCGTTCCTGACGAGGATACAGTACGTTTGCTGCTTGATATCATTGCGGCATAAACTACGTTAAGCTGACGATTGTCGTCGCGTTTGACATCATCCTCACCTGTGCTATACTGGATTAAAGTTATCGAGCAGCGCGGCGGATAACAGAGGTGTTATCCGCCGCGTGTTTTTGCGACGAGGCAGCAAGTAGCAAATACATTCCAGGAATGTAGAAACTGGCTGTAATCAGCAGCATAGATGGAGAAAAGTATGACCATTCAAGAAAAAAAGTCTATCCCCGTTCCACAGGTGGAACCTCGCACCCCTATCCCCAATCAAAACTTGCGCATTCCCGGCCCGACGGTGGTTCCTGCGGAAGTGCTTGAGGCTCAGGCACAACCGATGATTAACCATCGTGGCCCAGAGTTTGCTGCGATATTGCGCCGTGTAAGCACCCGTCTGCAATATTTTTTCCAGACGACATCACCGGTCTTGACCTATCCAGCCACCGGCACCGGCGGTCAGGAATGTGCTATTGTCAATCTTTTTTCACCGGGTGATCATGTGGTTGCTATTACAATTGGCGCTTTCGGTAACCGCATCGCAAAAATCGCCGCCACGTATGGCTTAAATGTGACACGCATCGAGTTCCCATGGGGCCAGCCCGCGGACCCGGATGTCGTCGCAGCACGATTGAAAGAGCTTCCCGCTTACAAAGGCGTCTTAGTGACACACAACGAAACCTCAACCGGCGTCACCAACGATGTAAAGACACTGGCCGCCGTTATTCGGCAGCACAATCCAGACGCCCTGATAGTCATTGATGCTGTAAGTTCGCTTGGCTGCATACCTCTGGAGATGGATGCGTGGGATGTAGATGCCATCTTTACAGGCTCGCAAAAAGGGTGGATGGTGCCTCCTGGCATTATGATGATCGCGGGCAGCCCACGAGCATGGGAAGCCAATAAGACAGCGAAACTACCACGTTTCTACTTTGACTGGGCCAATATGCGCAAAAAATTGGAACTGTGGCAGCATCCCTATACATCTCCAGTTTCACTCTTCTACGCGCTCGATGTCGCATTGGAAATGATGCTGGCGGAAGGGCGCGAAGCAATCTTTGAGCGGCACCAGCGCACTGGCAATTATGTACGCCAGCGTGCCAAATCAATGGATTTACAACTCCTGGCCGACCACGAACGGGCCTCAAATACCGTCACCGCGATATTGACGCCGGAAGGCATCAATACAAAGGCTCTGTTGAAGAAACTGCGCGAAGAGGATAACGTCATTTTAGCTGGTGGGCAAGAACACCTGGACGGCAAGCTTTTCCGCGTAGGCCATCTCGGCTTCTTCACCGAAGCAGATATCACCGGGGCAATGGATAAACTGGAAGCTCGACTTCACGAATTTGGTTTTAAGGGGTAGGAGACGATGGTAGAGGCATCAAAAAAAATACAACAGCCGCAGCAGCGTACTGGAGCAATCAAAGTACTGGTAACTGATCGCATTGCGCAAGAAGGCATTGACTTTTTGCGCACGCAATTACCTGACGTACAGGTTGACGAACGCTTCGGCTTGCAGCCAGACCAACTCAAGGCCATTATTGGCGATTATACAGCATTGATTGTGCGCAGTGAGACACGAGTCACCAGTGATATCCTGGCGGCTGCTTCACAGATGAAGATTGTCGGGCGTGCGGGTGTCGGCGTGGATAACATTGATACAGAGGCGGCAACGCGCTACGGCATCATGGTTGTCAACTCGCCCACCGGTAATATTGTGGCTGCGGCGGAGCATACCATAGCCATGTTGATGACAATGGCACGGCAAATCCCGGCGGCGAACGCCAGCATCAAAGCGAGCAAATGGGAAAAGAGTCGCTTCGTGGGAGTCGAGGTACGCCACAAAATACTGGGTATCATCGGCCTGGGCAAAGTTGGCACCGAGGTAGCGCGACGGGCGCAGGGACTGGAGATGCAGGTACTGGCCTTCGATCCATATGTCTCCCCTGAGCAAGCTCGTAAGCTGGACGTTACCATGATGAGCATGGAAGATGTGTTACAACAATCTGATTTCGTGACTCTGCACACATCGCTCACCAGTGGTCCCAATGGTACACGAGGGCTGATTGGCGTGCACGAACTGCACCTGCTCAAACCTGGGGCGCGGCTCATCAACTGCGCACGCGGCGGACTAATTGATGAAGAGGCTCTGCTGGACGCTCTGAACGAGAACCGCTTAGCCGGTGCCGCACTCG
>DATGJV010000320.1:0-5602 GCA_035295005.1 Ktedonobacteraceae bacterium
ATGTCAAACACAGAACAGGTCCAGAAAGGGTTCGCGGAGGTAAACGGCACAACACTGTATTATGAAGTTGCCGGAGCAGGACACCCCTTCGTTCTTGAGCATGGACATCTGCTGGATAGAAGATCATGGGACGATCAGTTCGCCGTCTTCGCCCAACATTACAGGGTTATCCGCTACGATCAGCGAGGTTTTGGCGATTCGGGACTGATTACGCAAGGGGAGCCGTATTCTGATCGCCAGGACCTGTACGCATTGATGCAATTTCTGGGCATTGCAAGCGCCTATCTGATGGGCGTCTCTGGCGGCGGTTCGCTGGCTATTGATTTCACGCTTGAACATCCTGAGAGAGTAGATGCGCTGATCCCGGTCACGGCGGGTGTCAGCGGCTATCAGCCATCAGAGGAAGTAATGACAAAGAACCCGGATGTCGTGCGCATGTTTACGAGTCTGAACGACGCATTTGAGCAGCACGACATTGCGCGGGCCGTTGAGGTCTCGCTCGAATTGTGGACTGATGGGCCAGGTCGGCTTCCAGGGCAGGCAGACCCCATCGTGCGCGAACGGGTACGCGAGATGACGGCCCACAACTGGAATCGCCCCGATGATGAAGCGCAAGCCGAGACACCGCCAGTACCATTAGAGCCGCCAGCCATTGGACGACTGTCGCAGATTAGCGTGCCGACGCTCGTCATTCTCGGCGAGTACGATGCGCCCAATCCGCTGGATCAACTGGTAGCAGAGATTCCTGGCGCGAAAAAGGCGGTCATGGCAGGAACTGCGCATCATCCGTTTATGGAGAAGCCGACCGAGTTCAACCAGATCGTGCTGGATTTTCTGGGCGCATTGCAAAGGTAGGGACCGATTCATCGCATCTGTCATTCCATACATATTCTGAAATCTCTACAGGGTATAGGGAGGGCGGACGCGATGAATCGGTTCCTACCCGCCCTGCAAGGATATTGAACCAACTGAACAACGATCCCATTTAACCAGTTCATCTCTATTCCTCATCCCTTTTTATCATTCATCATCTTCGAATAACGTTCATTCGGATGACACACAGGCTCACGATACCACGCTATTTTCCAGCACTCTGCTTTTAACGATTCGTATTCTTCTTCGTTAGTTTGTTGCATAAAAACTCCGTTGTGCCGATATTTCAATAAAAGAACACCTTTATTTTGCAGCCTTATAAAGGCTACCATTACATGCATGCTATTGTCAAGGCGGCAAAAAGAGTACACTTGCAACATGAAATCGAAACTACTGGTAAAAGAAGTTGCGCAACAAAAGGGTGTGTCACTGACAAAGTTATCGCAACGATCAGAAGTGGCATATAATACAGTACGGCGTCTCTGGCGAGACCCTTACACCGACGTGACACTATCAACACTCCAAAGGCTGGCAAATGTTTTAGGCGTGGATGTGCGGGAGTTAATGGAGAGCGTACCAGACTGACCCCTTTTCTCCAGCCTTGATACATGTCTGAGTCTCGGCCTGCCAGTTGGAATGCCGCCGTTGTTTATGGTATATTGGTATGCAATGATGCCTTTCGCACTGACATTCATCATGGAGGCTGTTGACAGCATCAGTGATAGAGCGGTTGCAAAAGTACCACTAGTGTCAATCACCATAAAACACATACGTCAACAGAAATGCTGACGCTTCGGGAGGTCATTCGATGGAAACACCTTTATCTCCACTTGAGTTCCTGCGCCGGGCGCGACGCCTGTACCCTGACCGCGAGGCCGTTGTTGACGAAAACTTGCGGCTGACGTATTCCGAGTTTGGCGAGCGTTGTGATCGCTGGTCCGCCGCCCTTCAGCAACTGGGCGTCAAGCAGGGCGACCGCGTTGCCTATATTGCTCCTAACACCCATGCGCAGCTTGAGTCTTTTTACGCCGTACCACAGATTGGGGCGGTGCTTGTCCCCATTAACTACCGGCTCGTCGCCGACGATTTCAACTACATCATCAATCATAGCGGCGCGAAGGTGGTCTGTGTCCACAGCGACTACCTGAAAGATGTTGAGGGTATTCGCTCAGAGTTGCCGGAGGTCAAGCATTTTGTGGCACTTGAGGGCCTGACCGATGCCTTGCGAGAAACTGGCTGGGTTGACTACGAAACTACACTGGCGAATGCACCAACGACATTTACCCGCCCGGAGATTAGCGAGGATGATCTGCTGACCATCAATTACACGAGCGGCACGACCTCGCGTCCCAAAGGTGTGATGATTACCCATCGCAATGCCTATATGAACACGGTTGGCACACTGATCCATATTTCGATGTCGCCCGCCGACCGCTACCTCTGGACACTGCCGATGTTCCACGCCAACGGCTGGACCTTCGTCTGGACTGTCACCGCCGCTGGTGGGACACATGTATGCCTGCGCAAAGTGGAACCGCGTGCGATCTTCACGCTCATTCGCGACGAGGGAGTAACGCTACTCTGTGCCGCACCAACCGTGCTTATCGGCATCGCCAACGCGCCCGAAGATGTGAAGCGCATTCTGACCTCTGAAGCCAGAACAAGCCAGAAAGTGCGTGTGCTGACTGCTGGTGCGCCACCGGCTGCGGCGACCATCGAGCGCATCGAGGGCGAACTGGGCTGGGAAATCACGCAGGTATATGGTCTGACCGAAACGGCACCTTTCATCACCATCTGCGAGCCACGGCCAGAACATGCCGCGCTTTCTCCACAGGAACGCGCCACCATCAAGGCCCGACAGGGAGTGGAGATGATTACCTCCGGTGAACTGCTGGTCATTGATGAACAGGGCAACGAGGTTCCACACGACGGAGCGACCATCGGCGAAATTGTGGCACGCGGCAATGTTGTCATGAAGGGCTATTACAACGACCCGGATGCGACGGCACGCGCCTTTGAGGGTGGCTGGTTCCACACCGGTGACGCGGCAGTCGTCCACCCCGATGGCTATGCCGAAATCCGCGACCGCTTGAAGGACGTGATTATCAGTGGCGGCGAGAATATCTCTTCTGTTGAGGTTGAGGGAGCCCTCCTGCGTCACCCCGCAGTACAGGAAGCAGCAGTAGTAGGTCTGCCCGACGAACGCTGGGGCGAGGCTCCGCACGCATTCGTCGTCCTCAAGTCCGGGCAAAACGTAGAAGCTGAGGAATTACGTACCTTCGTGCGCGACCGCATGGCTCATTTCAAAGTGCCAAAGTCGGTCACGTTTGTCGTTGAATTGCCCAAAACCGCCACCGGCAAGATTCAGAAATATGTCCTGCGCGGCGGCAAAGCGGCGATTGCGACACAGTAATGTATAACGTGACAAGCTTCATGTGGTCGGCATGCAATGGCTCTGAGAGCCATTGCATGCCGACCACATGAAGCTTGTCACGTTATTACAGGTGTTGTTTATACCGTGCCACGCCTTCGTCTACCAGTTGCTTTGCTCGCTCCCCATTCGCTCTACCGGTTGGCTTGAACTCCTTCCCTCGCATGGAGTCGTAGGAGATGAAAAAATGCTCAATCTCGTCAACAACGGTCTTATTCAGATGACCGAGCGAGTGAATATCGCGGTGATACGGCGAAGCAGTAGCGACAGCGATCAGCCGGTCATTCTGCATCGTTTTCCCATGCTCTGTCTGCTCCGCCTCGATCACACCTATCAACCGCGAGGGAACCAGGCAACCCACAAAGGCTTGCTCATCCAGCAGGACAAGCACATCAACCGGGTCCCCATCTCCAGCCAGCGTAGATGGGATGTAGCCAAAATTGTAAGGGAAAACGAGGCCAAGCGGCAACAAGTTGTGCAACATAAACAACCCATACCGCTCATTGTACTTAAATTTGTTTCGGCTCCCCGCCGGCGTATCAATAATCACATTGAGCGCACCCGATTTCGTATCAAACGGTTCTAGCCGCTCAAAGATCGAAGAATTTGCCGGGTTTGTAGTCATATATCACCTCGCCTGAGCATAATCAACATCCTACATTCCTGTAACCATAGGACGTATTCAAAAAGTACAGAGTTTCAGGATGAAGTATAATCTGTAGGGGTTCGCTTCAGCGCACCCTCAATTGTAGGGGTCCGCTTCAGCGCACCCACCGAGACGAGCGCAGCAATGTCGAGTCACTGAATAGAGAATGGGATAATTGATTTGTCACGGGAAAAGAGACTGCACATTGCTACGCTCGTGCAGGTGGGCGTGCTAAAGCAGGCCCCTACATTGCAATTTTTTCGTGAAAAAGCAGAAACAAAGGAGTTTTGTAGATGGATGACTATACGAGATACAATCTAGGCTGGTGGAATGAGGCCGCTCAGGTGCATGCACAGGGCGAGGGGTACTTGATGAGCGAGTTTAAACAGGGGCTGAATAAGCTTCACCCGCTTGATCGCGAAGAGGTGGGGGATGTGGCTGGCAAGAAATTGCTGCATTTACAGTGCCATTTCGGGATGGATACCCTCTCATGGGCGCGTTTGGGCGCTCAAGTGACGGGAATTGATTTTGCTGATAAGGCCATTGCCATCGCAAAAGACTTGAGTCAAGAATTGAACCTGGATGCTACCTTTATATGCAGCGATCTTTATCGTGTGCCGGACGTGCTGGACGCGGTAGGCCAGTTCGATATCGTCTACACCTCGTATGGAGCTATATGCTGGCTGCCAGATTTGCAGCCCTGGGGACAGATTATCGCGCACTACCTTAAACCGGGCGGCTTCTTCTATATTGCCGAGGGTCATCCATTCATGTGGGCAATTGACGAGAAATCACCGGGGCCAGATTTGAAGGTGGGCTATCCATATTTTTCTCCTGAGCCAATAAAGGATGAGACGCCAGGAACGTATGCCGAAAAAGATTCCCGGCTCGAACACACCATCACGTATGCATGGAACCATACACTCAGCGAGATATTCGGTTCGCTGCTCTCGGCAGGTTTGACCATTGATTTCTTCCATGAACACCCATTTTGCGCCTGGGAATGTCTACCAGATATGGAAGAGGGACCAGACCGTTTCATGCGTTTCAAAGACCCCCAAAGGCGAGATATGCTGCCACTGATGTTTTCGCTCAAAGCGACAAAGAGATAACAGGCTTCATCAAGCTTGCGCTTTTCTCCATAGCGGTCGCGTCAGGCATGTTGGGCCGCCTTCGGCGTTGAATGAAATTTCGTTGCCGCGATAGGTCTGTACCTGGCACCCGGCCTCTTCGAGCAGGTGTTTCGTGAGGGGATTGTCCTCCAGCATCAGGCAATTGCGAGGAGCCAGCGCCAGCACATTGGTTGCCATTGTCGCGTATTCAGATGCGGGAATCTCAATCAAGGTGAAATGCCGCCGTTGCAATTCCTGCCAGAAGGGGACTGACATCAAGGGCGGGTACACAACGGCTGTTTGATAATCAATAATGCTAATCATGGAAAGCAGGTGCAAACACGCTTCGGGGCCAGTATAATAAGGCAACTCGACCGGCAAAACGCTTACTCCAATACCAGAAAGTGCTTCGCGAAGCTGGCGCAACCCTTCGGCATTGGTACGGAAGCCCAGTCCAACGGCTAACGTCTCATGGTCGAGCCAGAGGAGGTCGCCGCCTTCCGCACGCGCTTCGCCATGCAAAGTCGCGAGAATGGGGAT
>DATGJV010000321.1:0-3496 GCA_035295005.1 Ktedonobacteraceae bacterium
CGCCGCAAGATAGCGAGTGGCCGGTGGAAGAGTCGTTGGACGAACTGGCGCAACTCGCCGCCACAGCAGGTATAGAGTGTGCAGACAGGGTGATTCAGAGATTGCAGAAGCCGCACCCAGGCACACTGCTCGGCTCAGGCAAAGTGCAGGAGGTGGCGGAACTGGCACGTTTCCACAATTGCGATGCCGTCATTTTTGATATAGAACTGACGCCGGGCCAGCATCGCAACCTTGAACGCGAACTGGAGACGCAGGTGCTTGACCGCACGGCGCTCATTCTGATCATCTTCGGTCAACGCGCCCGCACAAGCGAGGGACGCTTGCAAGTCGAACTGGCGCAAGTCGAGTATGACTTGCCCCGCCTGGCGCGGCAGTGGTCGCACCTTTCACGACAGAAAGGTAGCGTGCAACAGCGCGGCGAAGGTGAAAAGCAGATCGAAGTTGACCGCCGTTTACTGCGGCGGCAGAAGAAACAGATGCTGGAAGAGCTTGAACATGTACGCACTCATCGCCAACTGCACCGCGAACGACGCCAGAGTACAGGAGCGCCGGTAATCGCTCTCGTCGGCTATACTAACGCCGGTAAGACGACGCTGCTCAACCGGCTTGCCAGTGCGAACAGCCTTGCCGAAGACAAGCTCTTTGCCACGCTCGACCCCACCACGCGACGGGTACGTTTCGCCGGTGGACAGGAAATTCTGCTTACCGATACCGTCGGTTTCGTGCAGCACCTTCCCACCACGCTGGTCGCGGCCTTCCGCGCCACGCTCGAAGAGGTAGCCGAAGCAGACTTGCTTGTGCATGTCGTCAATGCAGCGTATCCAGCAGTCAATCGCCAGGTGGAAGCTGTGGAACAGGTACTGGAAGAGATTGGCGCGGGTGGCCGCCCAACCATCATCGCCCTGAACAAAGCCGATCTTCTGGCCCCTGAAACAGAACTGACCCTGACCGGCATGGCTGCAAACCTGCCCACCGTCAAAGTATCGGCCTTGCAGGGAGATGGCATTGATGCTCTCTTGCGCTGCATTAGTGAAAATCTAACGGCACAATTCGTCTCCCTCGACGTGCTGATTCCCTACAATCACGGCGAACTGGTGGCGCAATTCCACCAGTACGGCACGATTGAATGTGAAGAGTACGAAGAGATGGGTACGCATATCCGCGGCCACATGCCCGCCAATCATAGCGGCCCATTTACCGCATTTCAATGTGTAAAGAGCAAGTAGAAAGATGGGAACAGACAGGAACAACCTGCCGCGGCAGGTTGTTCCTGTCTGTTCCCATCTTTCTACTTGCTCTAAAGAAACATAGACTATCCTTCATTGCCTGGATAATAGAGGGTAGTTTTATTTGCAATTCCCCTCTCATCCATGCTATCATCACGTCAATAAACACGACCTCTTCTTTCGGCTTTTGCCGATGAAGCAAGAAGAAAGTGATTCACTGATGAATAGCGACATGAGTAAAGGGAATATTTCGACCGAGGTTATTATAGTGGGAGCGGGACTCGCAGGTCTGACCGCCGCACGGGAGTTGACGGCGGCGGGTATTGACGTGGTAGTACTGGAGGCACGGGATAGAGTGGGCGGACGGACCTGCACGCAACCAGCAAGCGATGGCACGCTGATTGATATGGGCGGCCAGTGGATTGGGCCAACACAACACCATCTCATTCGACTGGCCGAACAGGTCGGCGCAAGCACATTCCCTACCTATGTTGACGGCGAAAATATTGAGTATCGCGATGGGCAACGTTCCACCTACTCCGGCGCGATTCCCATGCACGACCCTATGGTCACGATGGAACTGATTGAGACCATGCTCGAACTCAATATGATAGCACAAGAGGTTCCTTTAGATGCACCGTGGAACGCTTCCAGTGCATTGGAATGGGATTCGCAAACGGTTGATACATGGATACGCGATCATAACCTGTCGGAAGGCGCTCGCATGTGGATTACACTTGCCATCCAGGCCATATTTTCCGCCGAGCCACGGGACCTCTCGCTATTGCATGCCCTCTTCTATATTCATTCCGGTGGTAGCCTCAACGAACTTATCAGCGTCACACGAGGTGCGCAAGAGAGCCGTTTTCACGGTGGAGCGCAAATACTCTCCAATCGGGTTGCGGAGGCATTGGGGACAAGGGTTATATTGAACGCCCCCGTTCATACCATCATCCAGAATGAGCAGGGAGTGCGTGTTGAATGTGACGAACTTGTTGTGACGGGGCAGCGCGTTATCGTGGCAATTCCGCCAACGCTCGCGGGGCTGCTGCGTTATCGCCCACCACTACCGGGGTTGCGCGACCAGTTGACGCAGCGTATGCCGATGGGAACCGTTATCAAGGTACATTGCCTGTACGAAACACCTTTCTGGCGTGCCGATGGCCTGTCCGGCCAGGCTGCAAGCGATGACGGCATTGTACGTATCACTTTTGATAATTCACCGCCTGCTGGTACACCAGGTATTTTGATGGGCTTCATCGAGGGCAACGAAGGCCGCTACTGGGGACAACGCCGCGAGGAAGAGCGCAAAGCAGCCGTTCTCGCCTGTCTGGTGCGCTATTTTGGCGAGCAGGCGGGCAATCCATACGAGTACATTGAACAGAACTGGGCCGAGGAGGAATATTCTCGCGGCTGCTACGCTGGCTACATGCCCCCCGGCGTGATGACCGCCTATGGCAAAGCACTACGTGAGCCAGTTGGGCGCATCCACTGGTCAGGCACCGAGACAGCGCAAGTCTGGAACGGCTATATGAGCGGCGCGGTCGAGTCGGGCGAACGAGCCGCATCCGAGATACTGACGGCGTTGAGCAAAAAATAAATCAGAGGGGATGTTTATGGCAACAAAGGAAGAACTACGTGAGGCGCTTGATGATTATGTCATGCAAGCGCAAAAGAGCGAGCGCGTGGTGCGCTCGCTGCGCAACTGGAATTGCACCATTTACATAGAGGCAACCGATATCGGCGCAGGCTTTACAATGGTGATTAAAGATTCCACCACCAGCGTTCATGACGGGGCCTATGGTCAACCGGACCTCATCGTGCGCGGTAGCAGCGAAGACCTGACCGATATTTTCTGGTGCGACGCCAATCCCGCCGGAAACTACATGCAAGGAGCCGTCAAAGTGCAAGGGTCGCAGGAGAACGTGATGCGGCTGGACGCCATGTCTCTGCTGATTTACATGGAAGTAGCGAAGTAGGGGTCCGCTTGAGCGCACCCAGGGCACGAGCGGAGCAATGTGCCAGTCTCCAGGGTGCGCTCAAGCGGACCCCTACTTTAGCCATATCGCGGCTCGATCAACCCGTTCAACAGCTTCCCAGAAAATCTTTTTTGGCTCCTCATGGAGGTGGAATGCTCTGGCAACTGCTTCATACACGTGCAAGCGATATAACAAACTGTGGTAGCCGTACATCAGGGCAACAACGCGGTACGGGGAATCGCGAGAGAGTTGAATGTCAATCACGTGACCAAGCGTTTTGCCATCGGCGGT
>DATGJV010000322.1:0-2854 GCA_035295005.1 Ktedonobacteraceae bacterium
GCAATGATATCTCGTGCATAGCGAAAGAGGGATTGTTCAGCGACACTACGAATTTCAACATATAAACTTCCACCTCGATCAATCATGTCTTGACCTCCGTGCTTCCTAAAGCGATTAATATACTTTTAGTTTATCTCTAAAAAGTATTCTACACTAAATTTCCGCAAAGTGCAAGTTTTTTGTCGCATCTTTACACATATATTCATAGACGAATGAATGCGTCTAGTTTCAAAAAGGAGTAGTGCGAGAAATCCTCTCACACAAGAGCAGAAAGGAAGTATTTCATGGCAGTATCATTGAAAAAGAGTGCGGCGGCAGTTGCACTGGCAATCGTGCTTCTAGTGAGTATGTTTGGTTGGGTATGGCATGTAAATGCAGCTGTGCCACAGCATCATAGCAGTGTTAGCACGAGCCAGTTAGCCCATGTTGGGTCAAAATTCGTGTGTCCTCCGCCTCCATTTTTGTGTGAATAGTATGTACCGTATCAGCGCCGCCAGTTCTTTGTGAGCGGTGATGCGGCACTCTATATAAACAGGTTATGCACAAAGGCGGCTGTACGCTCATTGATGTCCAGTGTCCAGACGAGGTGGTATTTGCATCAGACCCGGTGCAGTACCACCTCGTTTCAACTGGGTGCATGCAGGTATTTTGTGGCTATAGGAAGTTCCAGAATACATCACTCATCTGGATGCGTAGAACGCAAGCGTTTGAGCATGCTCGCCTGGCGCTTGGTATTCAGTCGGCGAGCGCGGCTTGCGGCGGTTGGACGAGTTGGTTTGCGCGGAGGCAAAACTCGCTGCTGTGCTTCGATACGCTCCGCCATACGTTCGTAAGCGGCTTCACGATTCGCGTGTTGCGAACGCCGCTCGGTAGCCGTCACGGTAATACCAGTTGGCCGATGTATCAAACGTACACCTGTCTCAACTTTATTGCGGTGCTGGCCGCCTGGACCGCCAGCAATGACAAACTCTACATCACAATCGCGCTCAAGCGAGTCACGATCAGTTGGATATATTTCTGGCATACGTGTTTCCTTTATCTTCAACGCAGGTATCTTCAACGCTGGATTCCCCGATACATACCATCCGGTGGTTTACTGCAAAGATTAAAACCCTGGCAAATGCCAGTTACCGTTGACACTTCATTTTGTGTAGGATATAATATTGACAAGAAGGGACGCTTCAAGCGTTTTTTCCTATCTACTACTAGAACGTACATAGAAGTTGATTCATCAACTTTTAAAGAGAGGCAATTACATGATCGAGCAGAATCCGCAATCAGCGGTTGAGACCAGCATTCTTTCTATTACCCCGACTGCCGCAGAGAAAGTGCGCGAACTGCTGGAACAGGAAAACGACCCCAGCCTCGCCTTGCGCATATTTGTCGCTGGTGGTGGTTGCTCTGGTCTTCAGTATGGCATGACCCTTGATGAAGAGCAAGAGGGCGACACCATTGTTCAGCAAAGCGGCATCAAAGTGCTGGTAGACGAGATGAGCCTGGGCTATATCAATGGTAGCCAGATTGACTACGTTGATAGCCTGATGGGTGCAGGATTCACTGTCAATAACCCGAACGCTGTTTCTAGCTGCGGTTGTGGACATTCATTCAAAACAGCCGATGGCGGTGGTGAGGCCCGTAGCTGCGGTTGCGGTCACTAGACGACTGCCACTTATTCTTTCGCATACTGTTTCTTCATGGAGGACATTCCATTCATGAGAAATTTGGGGTCACTCTTAACGTATATACTTTAAAGTTAAGAGTAGACCTCTTTTCGTTGTTTGTCTGTTATTCAGTTGTTCAGCCATTCAGCTATAAGGAGTATGCATGACCAGACGGATTGCTCATCGTCCTCGTTATCGTAATGTACCGCCTCAATCTTCGCGTGTGTCACACGCCCACAAAGACCTCTTTTACACCCGCTGGGCCTACCGTCGTTTCAAAATCCCCTATGCACAGCCCAGGTTAGGGCAAGGCTTATTGTTCGCCCCCGTCTATCGCTTTGTCCACTCCAATCTGCTACGCTAAATATGGCTCATGGAATAAACCAGAAGCAAACGGCCTTACCACAAGGCCGTTTGCTTCTGGTTTATTCCATGAGCCATTATTCTTCGTCGTCAGCGTCATCAGCAGGAGTGGCGGTTGGTTGGCTCAGCATGCGCTGCACGAGACCGGGCATATCGCTACTAAATTTTGAATTGGCAACGACTCGTTGGGCACCTGCTTGCAAAGCTCTTGCGCGTGCTTCTAAATCCATGTGTGAGCCAAAAGCCAGCACAGGAATGTGTTGGGCGCGAGCTCTGCGAATTGCCGCCTCCCAGTCAACACCGGCAGTCGCGGTATCTATAATGACAAGTGCGGGCTTTTCATCGCCTTCGATAGCCAGGCATTGCTCAAGTGCCGCCAGAGTGCGTACTATTGTCACCAACATATTGTGATGTTTGAGCGTATCACGCATCTTCACTGAGAAAAAGAGGTCTTTTTCCAGCGCGAGGATAGAAATTGTCATTGCCCCTTATCCTACTCTACCTATCCTTAATCTTCCGTCAGTTCGTTGACGGGGCGACGGAAGAGGTCACCAAGTTCCGCGTTCAGCACGTCCCAGTTCATATATAAATCGGGCGTCAACACATGATGCGTTCCCGTGCAATACGGTTTGGAACACTTGCGGGTATGACTTGTTTCAAATATCAGGTTGCCGTTCTCAACGGTCGCCCAGATATGTTTGCGCGAATAGCCATCGCCCCATTTAAAGATCAAACCATCCTTGTATTCATCGAACCGTCCCTGCCCATAGACGTAATCGCGGTTGAACATCTGCAAAATTCTGCGCAGTTTACTCTCGTCAATCACTTTC
>DATGJV010000323.1:0-4135 GCA_035295005.1 Ktedonobacteraceae bacterium
TTATCTCGGCCTCTATATCAGTATGTATCTCTGTTGAGAGCGACCCAAACGGCTCTATGCGCACGTTCAGATGGTTTTTCTGTTGTCGGCTTTTCCATGTCCCCACCACACAGCCATCTACCAGCAGCGTTGGATGAACTATGCCGCCTCCGGCATTAATACGTTTCGCAAACTCTCGCGGTACCGCGAGATCGCGATTCTGGTAGCCCAGCAAATAGGTGTCGTAACGTGGCAGTAAACGAACGATTGGCGCTGATGAAGATGGGACAAGTTCGTCCAGCCACACGGCTTGCGTTTTGAGTATCCAGGAAGAAGTACCGCCGATAGTCACCTCTAACAATTCGTTGGCGAGAGATTGCCACGCGGCCCGTGTTTTGCTTACAGACAGGCCCGACCATGCTACCTGATCTCCGGGTGTCGCGGGAGCATAGGCATACAGGTAACGGCGGGTAAGTTCTACATAAGCGGCATCTTCTGACAGAGAATGTCCTGTGTCCTTATGAGACAACCAGTCGCTCATAAGAACATACGTTGGTTCGGTGCCACGGTTTGGCCCGAAACAAATGATGCCTTCAAGGGCTGCGCGGCTCAGCAGGTGAGGGCGAGCCTGTCCCTCAAGGTGAATACCGTGGATAGCCAGTTGCTCAACGAGTTCGGCGCGGGTCAATGGAGCCTGACTGGCGAGAATGTCGCGGAGCATATATATGGCTCGCGCACAGGTGTCTTCGTCCAGACCCAGTTCGGCACGTCGTCGCCTGTCGCCCGCGATGAAGACGGGGCCGAACTGGGGCAGCAACCAGCCGAGGTCTTCCGTTGCCAGCAGGTGGAGTGTACCTCGCGGCCCCCACGTGCGCACGATTGAACGCTCCTCTATGCGTGCCTGTTCAACGTTGGCGGCGACCAGCCCGGTGGTACGGGCGCGGATAGCGAGCGCGGCGGAGGGCTCCTCCTGCGCCTGTACGCCACAGAGAGACTGCACAACCTGCGACACATTGCTCGCTCCGTTCGATGGTTGCGGTAACAGCAATTGAGAACGCAGACGGAGCAAGCGGGCGTGATCGTTGGATAATGAGATTGTCATAGAACTCCATAAGGGAATTTCAAGATACGGTGACGCGACATTGCTGCGCTCGTCGCGGGGGGCGCGATAAATCGGGCCCCTACAGAAGGGGGTGCGCTGAAGCGGACCCCTACAGAAGGAACTGATTTGTGTACAGCGCATCGAAATTCATGCTTTGAATGGGTTTGCCGGATGCATTCAGTATACCATTGGAGTTGAGCATAAATTGCGGGTAGCCATGCCAGGCGGAGGCGTCCTGCCAGCCCCACTTGCGATTGGGGTCAACGTAGCGGGGGCTGAGGAATTGCTGGCTCGCCGTGACTAATCCTGTATCGGGAAATGTTCCTGGGGTGACTGATTTGATCAGGATTTGCGCCGATGCCGCTGGATTGGCACGAGCATAATCATAGCCCTTTGTGGTTGCCGTCATAAAGCGGTGAAGTAGATCGGATTTCTGGTGAATTTCGTTGGGGCCGGTGATGATGTTGGGTGTGTAGTAGTCTGGGACACCATAGTTGGTGATGGGAAAGACGTTGAGTTTGATGCCTTGCCGTTCGGCCTGGATCACTTCCCAGCCCTCGAAGACCCAGACGAAATCTACTTGATGCGACTCTAACGCTTGCATCGCGTCAACGCCCAGCGTGACATTCTTGAACTTGCCCGTGCCGCCGTCGTGCTGGATAATCTCACCGACCACGGCACTTTCATAAGGCGCACCGAACCCACCGTAGACTTTGCCGTCCAGGTCGCGAGGATGGTTCAGGCCAGAGCTTGCCAGCGTTACCAGTGCGGAGGTGTTGTGCTGGATAATGGCGGCAATGGAGACGACAGGCTGGCCCGTTGCCGCATCAGCAACAATGCTTTCTGTCGCGCTGATGCCCACGTCGGCTTTGCCGCTGCTGACCAGCACATCGGGCGAAACGTTGGCGGAATAGGGCAATATCTTCAGGTTAATGCCTTCATCGGCATACCAGCCTTTTGATAGTGCAACATAGATGCCAGTATGGTTGGTGTTGGGCGTCCAGTCCAATGCCAGGGTCATCGTTGTTAATGGCTGGTGGTTAGAGGAAGTTGGTGTGCCTGACTGGGCTGTGGTATGCTGCACGACAAAAAAGCCGCTCACAACAACAATCAGCAGCACTATTGGTATAGCGAGGCTTAATAGGAGACGTGTGCGTGTGTTCATATGGGTTCCTTTCAGGGTGACGTTACTGCATATTCAATAGTGTATGTGGTAATGGTGACGCGACATTGCTACGCTCGTCGCGCCGGGCGTGCTAAAGCAGGCCCCTACATGCCCGCGGTGGGCGTGCTAAAGCAGGCCCCTACATGCTTGCGGTGCTGTGCCGAATCACGCCCGAAGATGTGTAGGGGCCTGCTTTAGCACGCCCACCGTCCCGTGATACCAGGGCAGAGCAATACGTTCGATCAGTGATACAAGGCCGAATAAGAAGAGACTGAGGACGGCGGTAACGACAATGGCCGCGAAAACCAGCACGATGGCGTGCGAATTGGCGGAATTGACCATGTAGATGCCAAGTCCCTGGTACGCGCCGACAAATTCGCCGACGATTGCGCCTGTGACGCTGTAGGTCGCGGCAATACGCAAACCGGAGAAAAACGAGGGCATGGCTCCCGGCAGACGCACGAGCCAGAGAATCTGCCAGCGTGAGGCATGCATGCTGCGTAATAATCTCAACATCTCTGGTTCGGCGCTCGCCAGTCCATCGGCACAGGCAACGGCTATGGGAAAGAAACAATAGAGCGTCACCACAATGACTTTGGGGCCGATGTCGAAGCCAAACCAGATGAGCAGGAGCGGGGCGAGCGCGACGATAGGGATGGTTTGCGAAATTACCAGCAGTGGATAGATGGCGCGACGCACCCATTGTGAGGTATCGAGCAGTATTGCCAGCACGAGACCAAGCAGTGTGGCAACAAGGATACCAATCACCGTCTCCAGCAGTGTTTGCATAGTGTTGACGGCGATGATATTCCAGTTCGCGTAAAGTGCCTGTCCGATAGCGGTGGGCGATGGCAAAAAGTACGCGCTGACCTGCCCACCGCGCACAGTGATTTCCCACAGGGCAAGCAGCGTGACAGTCAGTACAAAGGCCGGGCCATACCCGGCAATCCAGCGCAACTTCATAAGCATTGCTCCTTCATTAAGAGCGAGACAAGCTCCTGTTCCAATTGCATCGCTTGCGGCAAAGCAAGATGCTCCGAGACACGCGGGCGCGGCAAGTCCACTGGGACAACACGCACGACATGCGCCGGTCGCGCACTGAGTACGTAGATGCGGTCGGACAGCAGAATGGCTTCGCGCACATCGTGAGTAATAAACAGCACGCTCGAATGAAACGTCTGCCACACATCGAGCAGCCACATTTGCAGCGAAAGCCTTGTGAGCGCGTCCAACGCGCCAAAGGGTTCATCAAGTAACAGGAAGGAGGAGTTGAACAGGACGGTGCGCAGCAAGGCGACGCGCTGGCGCATACCCCCGGAAAGTGTGTCGGGATAGTTTCCGGCAAAGTCCGCCAGCCCGAAGCGTTTGAGCAGTTCCCGCGCCTGCTGTTGCGATTGCTTGCGCGAGACATGGCGGATATCCTGTCCCAGCAACACATTCTCCTCGACGGTACGCCACGGCAACAGCAAGGGTTGCTGCGGCATGTAGCCCGTTTTGCCGACACGCCTTCCCTCCGCATCGCCATCAATAGCGACAATGCCAGAGTTAGGCTCATCCACACCCGCGACGATATTGAAAAGGGTGCTTTTGCCGCAACCGCTGGGACCGATGAGTGTCACAAACTCACCGGTATTGACGGTCATGTCAATAGCGTCCAGCGTCTCCAGGCGTTTACGCCCATTCACGAATGTTCTGGTCACGCCCTGTACCAGTAATTTGGGCGAATCCGTGTGTTCCAATATGTACTTCCTCCTTCCTTTTCTGAATAACAATTGCTGGCTGGCTCGTCTGACGACATCGCGGAGGGTGCGCTCAAGCGGACCCCTACAGCATACAAAAAGGGCCGCAGCCCTGAGTATGGAGGGTTGCGGCCCTGAAAATTCTTCTAC
>DATGJV010000324.1:0-2006 GCA_035295005.1 Ktedonobacteraceae bacterium
AGCGTTACATTTCTATGCTTATTCTCATTTACAAATCTGCCTTTGTGTTACACGAAGGCATTTCTGTTGTAGAGGAATGTTGAGCTTCGCGCATTTTTGCCTGCCAGATTGAGCGACAAAAGTGCCATAGTGTCTTTGCAATATACATGTCAAAGAACGTACATTGTAAAATAGTGTAAAAATTATTGCAAAATAACATATTAGATTGACATTGAGCGTGCTATCTTGTATAATCTGCGTTGTTACCACAACCTTTTGTAGGAGATGACAAAATGGTAGTTTCTCAACGCATTATTATCATTGGGGCAGGTGTCATTGGACTATCGACTGCATACGCTCTTTTGAAGCAGGGCAAGCAAGGTGTTACCTTGCTAGAACAGGCTACTGTCGATCATGCTGGTGGCACATCGCATGGCTTTTCTCGCCTGTTGCGCTTCGAGTACGGCGCTGATGCGCTCTATTCCAGCATGGTACAACTGAGCCTGGAACGCTGGAAACAGCTTGAAAGGATGAGCCAGCGGGCGCTTTATACACCCACAGGCGTGCTGCTCGTTGGCTCAAGCGCAGACAAGTTCACCTACGCAAGTTATAAGGTGGCACAGGAAATGGGGCTGCCCGTTCAATATCTTACTGAAAAGCAGTGCAACAGGCGTTTCCCGCAATTTGCTACGGGTGCCTCTGATGCCATCATCTATAACGCTGAGGGCGGTATTTTGCGCGCATCGACCTGTCTACAGACTTTGCGTGATCTCGTGCTGGCAATGGGCGGAGAAATTGTCGAGACCAGTCGCGTTACCCGTGTTGTCTATGGCAATGCGCATCGTCCATTGCAACTCTTTCTCGCTTCAGGGCAGTTGCTATCTGCTGAGCGCGTGGTCATCGCGGCCGGCCCGTGGATTCATCACCTGCTGCCGGAGGTAGAGTTGCCGGTGCGTATGACGCGCCAATACCTGCTCTATTTCGCCGGTCTACCTGTTGCTAGCTATCAGGCGGGCGCTTTTCCCGCGTTCCTGGCGCGCAACCTCTATGGTTTTCCCATTCATAAAGGATGTAATGGCTGGGTCAAGGCCGCTTCGCACGATTTTGGCTGGACGGTTTCTCCCGACGACCGCACGCCGCCAGACGTGGCAGTGATTGACCAGATGCGCGATCAGTTATCTGCGGTATTGCCTGCCTTGCGTGACGCGCCTTTAGCTCGCATCGATTCCTGTATCTACGATGTTTCCCCGGACGAACATTTCATTCTCGACCGCCTGCCAGACGATCCACGCATTGTCATCGCCACCGGATTGAGCGGTCACGGCTTCAAGTTCGGCCTGCTTTTGGGTGAGCTATTAAGTAGCTTGCTCTGTGATACAAAACCAGTGGCGCTAATGGAACGCTTCGCCCTGGCGCGTTTCGCGCACAAGAGGGTTTTACAAAAGCAACACAGTTTTGCATAAAAATATGGGGCTACAAGGCAGTATTTCGCCTCGTAGCCCCATATTTGTGAACGAATATATTCTACGGTACCATGAAGTGGAACACCAGGGTGCCGATGCTCTTAGGATGAACTCCTTGCCCCTCGGTGATCGGTGTTTGCAAAGGCAGCTTTAATACCCATGCGCCATGTTGATCGAGCAGCCTTGTTGAAAGATAAATCTTTATGGTCTCCTGTGGACCTCCCAGGGATTGTTTGGAGCCGACGACGCCAGCGCCCAGAGCCACTTGATCCAGCGACACCTTTGTTGTGCCAATAGTCAGTGTGCCGGATATGGAACCAAGTTCTCCACCCAGGTCGGCAGTTCCATTGGGATTCTCGTCCCGCATGGTCAGCACCGTTTCGCTTTGCGTCACCAGCACATGCTCAAGCGTTACCTTCTCGCCACTGGCTATGCTGGAAGACACTTGTGGGTTCGCGACGCGCTCCTCAGCGTGGAATGGTAGCGAGAAATTCAGGATTATTGGCGGCGTAACAGCAAAGTTCTTGCCGGTATGAGC
Source organism: Ktedonobacteraceae bacterium (assembly GCA_035295005.1). Taxonomy (GTDB): domain Bacteria; phylum Chloroflexota; class Ktedonobacteria; order Ktedonobacterales; family Ktedonobacteraceae; genus DATGJV01. The sequence continues at coordinate 1,981 of DATGJV010000324.1, forward strand.
CGGATCGGGGATCGCAAAGCCAAATT